>CAYXLV010000113.1:0-6527 GCA_964465995.1 uncultured Coxiellaceae bacterium
ATTTTCCGGGGATCAAGGGCCACTTCCAAGACTATCTGCGCACTGGATTTTATCCGTTTTATCGAGAAAACCCGTTAAGCTATCATGAAAAATTATTAGACATTATTGATAAAACCATCTATGAAGATATTGCAAATTTTTACAGCTTTAAAACGGCCAACTTACATCAGTTTCGTAAGATCTTAAACTTTCTGGCGAGCATTCCTCCTGGCACAATCACTGTGCACAGCTTAGGTAAAAATCTATCGATTGATGATAAAACAGTGATGAATTATTTAACCAGCCTCAATGAAACAGGTTTAATTAATGTAGTTTATCCAAAAGAGAGCGGTAACGTAGGTCTGCGCCGACCAGAGAAAATCTTCTTAAACAATACCAATCTGCAATATGCTATTGAAGCAAATCTAGCGAGTGATATTCATATTGGCACCATTAGAGAATTATTTTTTATTCAAGCAATCACTCAAGCTGGGCACGCGGTATTTCATAGCAAGCAAGGAGATTATACCGTTTTAGATTATACCTTTGAGGTTGGCGGCAAGAATAAAACGGCTAAGCAAATTCAAAATATTGAACACGCATTTTTAGTGAAAGACGATATTCTGGTGTCTCGAAAACGCGAAATACCATTAATTTTATTTGGGTTACTTTATTAACGCGTTGCTAGTTAGATCCAATAGGCTAACGTTGTCATGACCTTCGCTTGGCAAGCCATCAGTTTTTTGATCCAGCCTGGTAGCTCACTGGCGCCAGCGGTAGCGGCGGCATGACCATGGGCTTGCTCATCGACTCGCATTTGCTCAACAATCGCTCGGCTTTTGGCATCGGCTTCTGGTAGCCGACCTAAATGACCTTCAAGATGCGTGGCTACTTGGCGCTCGGTTTCTTCAACAAAACCAAGACTCCAATGATCACCCGCCATACCAGCTAACATACCAATCACAAATGAATTGGTATACCAAAATACATTTAAATAACTCGGATGACTTTGCAATTCTTGGATGCGCTCTAAGGTCCACGCTAAATGATCCACTTCCTCATCACCAGCCTGCTGCAACATTTCACGCGTGCTTTGTGTGCGTGCGGTAACCAGCTGACCTTGATATAAGGCTTGTGCGCAAACTTCACCGCTGTGATTCACGCGCATCAAGCTCGCACTTTTTTGTCGATCGGTTTGGTTAAGGGATGCTTCTGGAATAACGGCTGCTGGATTGAGTCGCGAGGCGTTGTGTTGGGCTGCCACGGTAGACAATGCGGCATCGACTTTCATAATCATCTTATCCAAAACACTATAAGCACGCTGACTCATATACACTCACTTAGGTTCTGACTAGCGCGCCGGTTATTTGGTTTTCCAACTGTTTGGCTTGATGGATTTTACCTACCACATGATTAATCATGATGGAAAAAATATAACGCTGCCCGCTATTGGTTGTTAAAACGCCGGATAACGCTGAAATGTCATGCATCGTTCCGGTTTTTGCGCGAATGTTATTACTTAAATCAAATGCACGCAAGCGATGGGTTAACGTGCCGTCTCGACCTGCATCTGGCAACGCCATAAAAAACACTGAGCGTAAAGCCGCGTCATGGTAAGCCATATACAACAGCTGTGTCATTTGTTGAGGTGAAATAAGGTTATAACGTGTGCCCGCACCATCCACCAAACTCAACTGGTTAAAATTAATATTGGTATGATGCGCAAGAATTGATTGGACCGCATTACAGCCTTCTTGAAAAGTACCGTGTCCCATCATCACACTGCCTAAGGTTTTATTAATCGCATCGGCATATAAGTTATCTGAATTTTTTAGCATACGAATGACCAGGTGTCTTAATGATGCAGAATAGTGACGAGCGATGACGCGCTTATTTTTTGGAAGATGTCCTGTGGTTATCGTGCCAGTGAGGTGAATACTCTCATGTGCCAAACTTTTTTTAATAATGCTTTTCGCAAATAATAATGGATTTTTTAACGCGATCTTCAACCAACTGGCGTGGGTGCTCATCGGCCAACAACCGCCTAATTGAATTTTATTACTGGTGGAAACATCGAGTAATAATTGGCAATGATTTTTAGCAACGCTGGCGGTAACCGTTTTAACCTGACTCTTTAACAACAATGAGCGGCTGTAGTGATCTGGCAAAATTCTTGCGTGATGACCCAGCACCTTGCTTGGCACCACGGTAACCCCTACAGCATTTTCATTTAAAATAACGGTGGTAATTGGGGCCGAATAACACCAATTAATATCATCAATCGATGTGCCTTTGGGATAATACGGTGCTTGAAAGCGTTTGTTATCAATAACAATATCACCTGCAATTTTACGAATGCCATAGGCTTTTACTTTCGCGATTAAGGTTTCTAAATGCTTGACGGTGAGCGATGGGTCACCTTGGAATTTAATATAGAGATTACCGTATAACGTGTGATGCCGCATTTTTTTAGGGTCAATATAAATAACTGTTTTATAGAAATAACTCGGCTTCAAATATAATAATGCCGCCGCTGCCGTAAATAATTTTGTATTGCTTGCCGGTGTAAATGGTTGAAAACCATTATGCTGATAAATTGTTTTTCCCGTTTTTGCGTTAATTACCATCACTCCCACATCAGCGCGCGGTAAATTCGCCGCAATAAGCTCGCTGATATTTTGTGCAAGTGGGTTGGCATAAAGAGTTAGGGGAAGAATTAATAAGGCGGCGATAAGACTTTTTATTCGAAAAAATCGCATGGTTTTGTTGCATCCTTGCAAGATAAATCCAGTGCGCATTATGCGGGTGATCCAACACCTCGTCAATATGACTTTAACTACCATGTGTATGTTTTAATGGAGTTGATAAAAATATTTGACCTTCGCGTAAATGGCATTAAACTATGTAGTAACTTTTTGCTCAACGGATGAAGCTAGTAAGGATACTATATGACAAACAAAATACCTGCTGAACTTGCCTTGCAGATTGCAAAGCGACTCACTGCATTAAGACTTCATAGAACCTGGACCCGAGAAACACTAGCCGCAAAAGCCAACATCAACGTCTACACCTTAAAACACTTTGAACGAACCGGACAAATTTCCTTAGAACGACTCATCTCTGTTTGCCAAGCATTAGATATGCTAGAAGATTTCGAACGTATTTTTAAACCACGCCAACGTGTCAATGTCGATAATTGGGAAGTGGAAGATCAACCAGCCCGTCAACGTGGGCGTCGCCGTACGGCTAAAATTGCAGAAGAAGAAGTAACTGCATAAGCTTTACAAAAAGCTCGATAACAATACCCAAGCAATAAAAATCAATTTCAATTTACGCAGGCTAACCGCTTTAGCAATATAGCGTGCTGCATAACCACCAATTAATACACCTGGAATTGCTGAAATCGCAATTAACTGATGCACGTTGCCGACCACTAAAGCAAAGTGTGGCGCAATCGCAATCACTGTGGCAGCGGATACAATCACCGCAGCAGCAATTGCCATATCGGGATGAAAACGGCGCAGCATTAATAAGCTTGCCAACAACTCACCAACACCTATCGATACCACAGCTGTTAACACACCACCCACAAAAGCCACCAACACAATTAATCCATAATCGATCCAAGGCAGATGAGTAATCTTGTGTTCCACCTCATGCATAAAATAATTAATGATGAGCAAAATAGCGATACATAAAGAGAGAGCTCGAAATACTAAATGAATGTTGATGCCAATGGCTTTGATAAAAAAGATATAGCTATAAGCACCTAAAATTGAAAACACACTTGCAATAAATGCGATGCATAGAATTAAAATAAATTCATCGCGTCGCTGTCGAAAATACACTAACCAAGAAATAGAACCACTGGTCATCCCAAACGCTTGAATCACCATGCTGGTGGCGGCAGCAACAGCGGGCGTGATACCAAGTGCTACAAAGGCGGGAAAAAAAACAATACCACCACCGGTACCTGTCATATTCGCAATAGTGGCAGCAATAATGCCTAACGTGAAAAATTTGACATCCATATGCCTGCTTATCTCGCCGGTTAGGTGGAATTTTATCGTTTAAATAGAATACAGAACTCCCTATGCAGAATCCAGATTTTGTCTTCCTTCTGCATTATGCATATCGTATACTTTGCGAAACTTAGCAACCATGAGTCTAACCATGCCCAAAAACCAACCGACTTCTCTCGCCGACATTGAACAACAGCCCTTAGCCGAATTTACCGAAAAAGCTTATCTTGATTATTCCATGTACGTGATTCTTGATCGCGCACTGCCTAATATTGCCGATGGATTAAAACCGGTACAACGGCGCATTATTTATGCGATGTCTGAGCTTGGGCTAAAAGCGACCGCCAAATTTAAAAAATCGGCACGCACAGTCGGTGACGTACTCGGTAAATATCATCCGCATGGTGATACTGCTTGTTATGAAGCGATGGTATTAATGGCGCAAGATTTTTCTTATCGTTATCCATTTGTCGACGGCCAAGGTAACTGGGGTAGTGCGGATGATCCAAAATCGTTCGCAGCAATGCGTTATACCGAATCACGCTTAACTCATTATGCACAAGCTTTATTGAATGAATTACCGCAAGGCACTGTCGATTGGAAACCTAACTTTGATGGCAGCTTAAAAGAACCGATTTTATTACCTGCACGCTTACCTAATATTATTCTTAATGGCGCATCGGGTATTGCGGTTGGTATGTCGACCGATATCCCACCACATAATTTAACCGAAGTCACCGAAGCCTGTATTCATTTATTAGATCATCCAAAATCAAGCTTGGCCGATATTTGCAATATTGTGAAAGGCCCTGACTATCCAACCGCCGCTGAAATTATTACACCGGATGCTGAAATCAAAGCGCTGTATGAAAAAGGCAATGGCACGATTCGCATGCGCGCAACTTATACCAATGAAGACGGTGATATTGTGATTACCGCATTACCCCACCAAGTCTCCGGCGCCAAAATTTTAGAGCAAATTGCACAGCAAATGCTTGCCAAAAAATTACCGACTGTCAGCGATCTACGTGATGAGTCCGATCATGAAAACCCAACCCGCTTGGTGATTACACCACGCTCAAACCGCGTCGATGCTAAAGGTTTAATGGCGCATTTGTTTGCAACCACTGATCTTGAACGCACGTATCGCGTCAACCTCAATATGATTGGCTTGGATGGTCGTCCGCAAGTTAAAAATCTATTAGAGATTTTGACGGAGTGGTTAGAGTTTCGTATGGGAACTGTGCGACGTCGCTTAAATTTCCGTTTAGAGCAAGTGGTTGAGCGTTTGCATATCTTAGAAGGCCTGATGGTCGCTTATTTAAATATCGACGAGGTGATTCATATTATTCGGCATGAAGATAAGCCAAAAGCGGTGCTAATGAAAAAATTTAAGTTAAGCGATGTGCAAGCTGATGCTATCTTAGATTTAAAATTACGTCACCTCGCCAAGCTTGAAGAAATCAAAATTAAAGATGAGCAAAATGAACTAAGTAAAGAACGTGATGAACTGGAAAAAATTCTGGGCTCCACCACACGTTTAAAAACATTAATTAAAAAAGAACTCAGAGCCGATCAAAAACAATACGGCGACCAACGTCGTTCTCCGATTGTTGAACGCTTTGAAGCAAAAGCGATCCGTGAAGAAGAAATGGTACCTGCCGAAGCAACCACCGTTGTGCTATCCACCAAAGGTTGGATCCGCAGTGCCAAAGGCCATGAAATGGATGGCAGCACATTAAACTATCGCGCCGGTGATAGCTTTTTAATGCAAGCACGCGGCAAAACCAATGAATCTGCCATCTTGCTCGACAGCATGGGTAAGAGCTATGCGGTTGCGGCGCACACATTACCTTCTGCACGTGGCCAAGGTGAGCCACTGACTTCACGCTTAAAGCCAGAACCTGGCGCTCAGTTTATTGGTTTACTCATGGGACAAGCAGAGCAGCTGGTGCTGGTTGCCTCAGATGCGGGTTACGGTTTTGTGACCAAGCTAGAAAACTGCCAAACGAAAAATCGCTCGGGTAAAGCATTATTAAAGTGTCCTAAAGGTGCTCTGGCTTTACCACCTATTCCAATTGCCAATGTTGAAAATCAATTTATTGCTGCGGTTACTACGGAAGGACGCTTATTGTTATTTCCTATTGCCGACTTACCAGAACTCCCACGTGGCAAGGGCAATAAAATTATTAACATCCCCAGCGCTAGCGTGGCTGCTCGTGAAGAGTATTGCGTGGCAATGGCGGTGTTAAATGAAAATAGCCAGTTGGTTTTACAATCTGGCAAACGCAAACTCACGTTAAAACCGAAAGACCTAGAAGCTTTTCATGGTGAACGTGGACGTCGTGGTAATAAATTACCGCGTGGTTTTCGTAATGTGGAAAAATTGCTCGTTGAATAGGTCAATCAAGTACGTCATTCCACGATATTCTACCGTCATCCCACGATATTCTACCGTCATCCCGCGATATTCTACCGTCATCAACTATGTTGTGATGATACTAGATTCATTAATAAAATCTCTAA
>CAYXLV010000114.1:0-464 GCA_964465995.1 uncultured Coxiellaceae bacterium
ATGCACTCCATAGTTCCAAAAAGCACCGAGGGAAAATCGACGCCTATTAAGGGTGATCACTTGGCTTGGCAGCGCACAGCTGCAAAGGAAATTGCAAATTTGAAATCCATTGCAAAACAAAAAATAATTTTCACAAAGGACGATATTATTTATATTAGCAAGCAATGGTTCGAAAGGAATGATATTAGTGAGCGGCGCAAAAGTGTTCACACTTTATGCTATCTGGTAAGCAACAAGCAATTAGAGATGCCTGTGTTATCTAAAAGCAAGAATTTATTGAGCCTTTTAAAAGAAGCTATGCAGGATCATGATTTTCAAATTAAAAAATACGCTTTGGTGACTTCAAGCTATCTGTTTCATAAAGATCCAAAAAAGTATATCGATTTAAGAGATATTTTGGAGTCTGAAAGTCAAATTTTTATAGAATTTTGTTTGACTGGTATTTTTTACGGGCTAGATAATCG
>CAYXLV010000114.1:474-6492 GCA_964465995.1 uncultured Coxiellaceae bacterium
AGCATATTGTGAGTTTGCTTGGAAAATTAAAAGAAAGTACGAGTAATAAAATTTCCTTCCTTGCTACATTCATCATAGCAAAGCTAGAAAATAATCTTGATGTGATGGATGGTTTAATCCTTGATGGTAAAGAAGGTGTAAAAGTTATCCAGCAGTACTATGCGGGGGCTCAAGCAAAGGCATTGTTATCAAAAAAAGCTTGTTTAAATTTAGGTATCGTTTTGATGCGAGAATTCCCTGAGAATATGAAGCAACTTGCTGCTGCGACATTAGTCGAATTGGCTAAAAATAAACAATACCTACAAGAAACTACTATTAATAGTGTTTGTGAATACCTTCTTAAATCACAAACCAATCAAGATTTAAATCAGTTAAGTATTTTTATGGCTGTGGTTATACAAACCAATAATAAAGGCATTTCAGAAGAAAAGCTTTTGAGTCTTATATGCATGCTTTCGGACATATTAGATAAATGCGAAGTTGAGCGTAATATAACACCATGGTCTCTGCCTTCAAATCGATCGCCAGCGCATGGGTTCGCGAGTTGGTTTACAAAGTTTAGCCCAAGAGAGCAAGATTACAAGGATAATATGAGCATTGAAGATCAAGGGATGAGCAGTGAAGATCAAGAGGTTTTCGCCAACGGAATATCAGCAATAGAGCATGTGATACGTTTTAGTGAGAATAAGAACACAAAAAACATAATGAACGGTGTTTTGTGGCTATTGAGTCTTGCCTTGACCGTAAAAGAAAATACTAAAATTCGAAAAAATACAGCTATTTGTTATTGCACTATTGCTGAAAAAAAATACGTTTTGGAAAGCGAACTGCTTAAGGCTCTCTTAAGTGTCGCTAAAGAAGAAAATCAAGAAGAATTGCATGAGATTTGGTTGGATTTTTTTAAACACTGCATAGAACAGGAAAGTATAATTGAGTTAAATGAAGACCTAATGGAGTATCTTTTCCTTATGCTAAAGGGTAAGAACCAAAATTTGGGAGATAATGCTCGTTATTTAATCGCTATCGCAGCATCATGCGCACAATTTCAATTTACTAAAAAAAATATCATGGATTTTGCAGAAATTATACAAAGTGAAGAGGGTTTAATATCGGTTTTAGTTATTTTGAGTCAAACGGCTAGTCAGCAAGTTAACATTTCCTCAAGTTTATTATTTTCTTTGGCAAAAAAATTAAGTGAGTATGAATTATCGGACATTTACAAATATAACCTTATTCGCATCATTAATCATCAGGTAACTAAAATGAATCTATCAAAAGAGTTGATTGTTGCGATCAAAGATTTGATTCCATTAGTTAGTAAAGATATAAAACCATTGTGTATTCAGTTTATAGGAAAAGCTGCAAAAATTGATGAAAGGCTTGTGTTGGAGTGTATAAGTCTAAATAATACTACAGTTAATGATTTAATTGAATTTGCTGATGACGCACTAAAACAAAACTTAGAAATTAATAGTGCCCTAACAATTATAAAGCTTTTGTGCATTAATGATTTTAAGTTAACTTTAGTTGATTTAGACCGCTTGGTGGAGATTACACGTTACTGTACTACTGCAGATATAAGCTTAGTGATAGACTGCATTAAGAGTCAAATTAAACATTACTCGAATTCTAAAATTGAGACGGAGCTATCTAAAAAGTATAGTGAAAAAAATAGAAAGGCTTTTTATATAATTGTTAGCAAAGTGGAGCATTTTGTAAATCAATTAAGGTTACGGAATCAAATGCTAGACTTTTTCCATGATTTAATGTCTATAGGTTATCATATTCGAAATGAGAGCTTACACTTAGTTAGTATATTGCTTTTTGACTGTCAGGATAGCCAATTACGAAGCAAAGCCCATGACTTGGTTATCAACTCCAACTATATAAAGGATGATGCTTTTTTGATGAAGGTCTGTCAGTTGGAGTCGCTAACTAGAAAACCACCTGAAATCAATCAGCCTCTTGAAAATAAAAAGATACTGTCAGAGCTTGTATCGTTTTCTGAAAATAGCTCCCAAATTACACTAAACAATCAAATTTGGATTGAAATGTTTTGGAAAATGAAGCCAGACGCCGACGCAAAAATTTCAATCTTAACGATCTTAAATAATGTTTGTAAAAATAAACAGCTGTTGAGCAATACAGTCATCAGCACGCTATCTAGCTACTTGCAGTTTTGTATTGATAACACGGATCGGGTCAAGCAGGCAAACTCCTTCAGTTTCTACATGTATAAATTAGGTTCATTTATATCTGATAAGATACCTTATCAAGAGCTTAATGAGGAAGAGATACTAGTTGCTTCCATTATCGCTAAGGCCATTATAAACGGTCAAGCTACTGACTCGGGTATTTTCTTGTTGTTTGAATATCTAGCCTCACGTGGAGCCGCTAACAAACCAGCCGAACAAGAAATGTATTTGCATGTTATTTTATTGGCCTTGAATCGACAACATAAATTATTAGGAGGAACTGTGAGTGCCCTCCAGAGTCAATATAATAGTCGTTTTGGATGGCATAAAACATTATTAGAAAAAATCTTACTTCAAGCTAGTCCAAAAAATTTAAACTTATTGCAATCAAATCTTTCTTTTTTTACCAACAATCAAAATGAAATTAATGACTCTCATTTTCTTTATGAGAGCTCGCTGGATGAAATTCTTGAATACACAAGAGAAAATAATCAACCCAATAAGCAATTATTAAATTTCTTAAGTTCAAGTGGGGAGTTTCAAACAATTATTGAAGAGGCAAATCATTTATACTTGAGCGGCTATATTAATATTAATCAATGGATTCCGGAAGACTTTAAGACTTGGGTAGATTCAAATAGAGGTTATTTTGCAAAAAATATTAAGGAAAAATTACCTGAACTATTCGCTGTATTAAAAAGAGCGTATGTTTTGCAATTTGGTTATGAACCCAGAAATACACAAATGCTCGCTGTATTAGTACAATTGTTTCCTGATGGTGATAAAGGGCGAATTACACAAGTATTAACTGGGCAAGGAAAGTCAGCAATTATAGCAATGTTGGCTGTCATATTAGGTTTGCAGGGTTATAAAGTTGATATTATTACAACCAATGTTGATTTGGCAGTACGAGATGTTGATACTTACAAAGCATTCTATGAGCTTTTTAAACTGGATTGTGCAAGTAATGAAGATGGTGTTAATGGATATAATAGTGGATTTAAGAGCTGCTATAGTTGCCCTATCGTTTATGGAGAAATGCGATCATTCCAGTTTGATTTGCTGCGAGATGAGTTTTCTTTCTTAGGGACTAGAGGACCTAGGCCTTATCAATATGTCATTGTTGATGAAGTTGATAGTCTTTTAATCGATGAAACAGCCAATCTTGCAATGCTTGCTGAAACTATGCCATCGATGAATACATTACAGACGCTAATAATAGCTATATGGCATAAATTATTGCGTCTTCATAACCAGACAACCTTTGATGATTCCAAGATTATTTTTCGCGATGATCAAAATGATGAGCTTTTTGAAATCAATCCTGATCAGCATCATGCATTTATTAAGAATGAGTTATTAAATTATGCAAAAATCTTAATTGCACCACCTGCAAACAATAACAGCAATATAGCTACATTGGTTGAATATCCACACCATCTGGATTCTTATATAAATATCCAACTCGAAAAGTGGTGTGATTCGGCATATATTGCACTTTACCATTATCAATTCGATCATCAGTATACCTTTAAAAATGAGGCTGGCATTGGCAAGATAATTACACCGGTTGATAACCAAAACACCGGCGTCGTTCAAAAAGGCACAAATTTAAGTGATGGTTTGCATCAGTTTCTGCAGCTTAAGCATGGTATTCAACTTTCTTCTGAAACTCTAGTTACCAACTTCATTTCAAATATTGAATATGTATCGCGCTATAAAGTAAATAACAGTAATGGTTTAAAAGGGATGACGGGAACATTGGGCTCAGAAGAAGGGAAATCATTGCTAGCAGATAACTATGCCATCGATTTTTGTTATATCCCTCCACATAGACCTAGAAATTTAACTGAAATAGATGGGATCCTTGCTGAAAATGAAAAAATTTGGTGTTCTACTATTTCTGATACTGCCATAAAGATTGCTAAAGAAAATAGAGTTGTTCTCATTCTTTGTGAAGCAAGAGAGCAAGCAAATAATATTATCAAACTTATCAATAAAAAATGGTTTGGGGGACGGCTGGAGAAATATTTAGATTCCGAGACTCATGAAGCAGATTTTTTGAATGAAAAAATGATGCCAAATACCATTATTGTAGCAACCAATCTTGCTGGTAGGGGCGCAAATATTAAATTACATGAGTTGGTTATTCAGAGTGGTGGTTTACATACAATATTTACTTTTTTGCCATATAATCAGAGGGTCGAAGAGCAGGGTTTTGGTCGAAGTGCTCGTCGTGGTGAATCAGGAACTGGCCAATTGATTCTACGTCGTGATTTGGTGGCGGAATTCCTTCAAGAGATTATGCGAGAGCAAAATATCACAGCAAATCAATTAACAATACCTAAAATAAAGGAATTACGAAACTCAAACGAAAAAGCCTACTTGATTAATTTTTGTAAAAATGAATTGGCTGAAATTAAAAACAAGGATGCTTTATTTAATGAATTTAAAAAATTACTCCACCAATTAAAATTAGACAATTTTGGTGTCGATCACAGTTTTAAAGAAAAACTTAAAGAATTTTTTAAGGGCCAATCTTATGGTTTTTGGTCAAATATAGTTAGCACGACCCGAAGGAAAGCCATTGAAGAGCGTTGGGCGCTGTGGTTAAAATCAATAAATTATAAAAATGATAGAGTGGTATTATTAAAACAATTCGACAGCTTCAAAGAAGAAATACTTCAAGCCATTAAAAATGATACCGTCATTCAAAACGCCATGTATTATATTCAGCAAGGAAATGACTGCCTTGCTTATATTGCTAGCATACAAGGCAAAGCGCTGGGTTCATTTATTGCCTGGGCAATGTTTCAAAAAGCCATAGAGTGCTATGACAAAGCTATTGAGTTGGATGAGTCGCAAGCTCACATGGCTTATTACTATAAGGCCTCAGCTTTAATTAAAATGAAACCAAAAGACTATAAGGAGCAAGCGCTGTCCTGTCTAAGAATGGCTAAGAAGCGTATGGATGACAGTGTTTTGCGAAGTGCGTTAGCAAATTTGCAGAATACTCAAATTCATCAGAATGTGCAAAATCAAGAGAATCAAGAATTAGTTCAACAACTGTTTCGCCGGTTTGAGGCTATGCGAACACTGTATAATTCAATAGAAGTAAACATTACATCAATTGAGCGTTCGCAGAAGCTGATTGATGTGACAGTATTTAAAGAAAATCAAATTGTTGTGTACAAGAAGTTAGATGGAAATCAAGCAAAACAACTCTTAAAAGATGAGCAAGCTAGTAACTATAGTATTAAATTTCATGACTTAAATAATTGGGAAGATCTGCAGACTCAAAGCCAAGCTAAAAATACTTTGCGGAATTGTGCTAACAAAACACATACTAATATCTCAATTAATTTTAATAAAGCAGCCTTTCCGGATAGAAATGCCTTTAAGAATTTGATGCCAATAAATCGCAGGCATACAGACAGTAGTGAAGATCAGAGAAGTGAAAGGCATTATAACTCAAATAATAATAACTTTGGATCTGAAGGAGAGCTTGATAGAGATAGTGGTCCAGTAGGTTTAAGAGATAAGGTTAATAAAACAAAAAAAGATTTTCAGCAGGGAGTATCGCGGGGGTATGATAAACTTGAAAGAGCAGTCGCGCCAGTTACCTCCGGTTTTACAAATATATATCATGAAGTTAAAGATAGGTATTATGAATATAAGATAAGTGAAGAATATCTTGTTACCTTAAAAGTTCATCTATTTAATTTTGGGGATTTAAAAAAATTTTCAGAGTCTATCGAGAAGAAACTATCATATGCTAAGCATTTTTATTTTCATTTAACGCTGCAAAATATTCCCATAAATG
>CAYXLV010000115.1:0-6406 GCA_964465995.1 uncultured Coxiellaceae bacterium
CAATGGCAACGTGTTAACAGACTCATCAGCAGCTGGAGCTACAGTAACATCAAAAATATTATTGATATGATCCACAGCTTCAGGACAACTAAATTGATTCTTTGCGACTGGCACACAACTCGTTGTCACAAAAAACAGTCGACCAGCAAAGTCCTTCATCTCACCCTGTATCGACAATGCTGAACCCCCTCTCACAAACATGGATGACAAAGCATTTATCAAGGTTTTGGATAAAGCACCATCAATAATAACAACACTTTGCGGATCAGTACGCAACTTATGCCATGGATCACTCTCACGCATAGATGGTAATAACATTTGTTGACTGATTACCGTGCGGACTTGATAAAATAAATCACCAAAGTTATGCGTATCATCCAAACATATATAGATACTGTCGGGAAATCGTTTTAACAATCCACTGGTAACAAGCTTTCCGCTGTTCTTAGTCACAAAAATTTGATAACCCGGCTTATCGAGAATATCTGTTTTATTTTGCAATTCAACCCATTTTGGCAGAAGGCGCTCATAAACGACGTTAGCAAGCTCATCTGGCAGTATCACATCTTTTGCTAAGCTCAAATACAGCTTTGTGTGATGCTTTGCTGCCTCGTCTAGTAACTGCATCCATTGAAAATCATTAAGCGCATCCATCACAATAAGCTTTATTGACTGACCACTATTGTTTTCAATAATCCCTTTTTTACCGACAATGTTTTTCTCAGTAAATCCGAAGTGTGGGAAGAATTCATGGAAGTTATCACCATTCAAGGGTATGCCATCCAACTCATTATTGATCTCATGACCAATGGCATCCACTGCATAATTTTTTTGAGTAGAATCTGTCAGCACAAAATCCGTTGGTATTTTGATACGAACGCCATAAACCATGAAGTAACCATGCTGCAATGCCTGCTGCCAAAAAACCTGAAACTCTCGATTATCCCAAGGTGCATTAATGAGATGCAACTGCTGAATAGGCCGATGAGACATCAAAGATTTTAGAAAAGGACTCATCACTAGAGAAAATTTCTGGGGAACTGCTTGCTGATCACCCGATACGGCTGTATCAGAAATGCGTAGCGAACCAAAAAGCAGGCTTTCCCAGTCTTCGCTCGCATACAAATTAATCGACAACTGATTTGAGTCAGTCTTCTCACTAAACTCACAGCGACGCTTTTGATACCAATCAAGCGGGTTCGATAATGCCGGCCACACCTCTTTTTGATGATGACGACTCACAAAATCATCCTCATCAAGATCATTTTCATAAGTGCGTAAACTAACGATTGGGTTAGAAGCTCGGAAATCTTCTCCCTCAAGCTTTCTCTCTTTATCTAAAATCGAATGCAGACTAACCCTTTGCTCCGACGTGAACTGGTCCCAGTTAATAAAGATAACACCGGTTGGATGTTCATTAACAAACTGGCGCAACCTAGTTTGCTTTTCTTCAATTTTCAAAATGATTTCATCTTCTGTAGGAGCAGTGCCTTTTAACCCTGAGGTTGTCCACTGCAAATCACTAGCAGAGTCAATGTATAAATAGTCGGGATGTAGAGGCCACTCAGCAAAACTAGCTAATACATCAAAAGCGTCTGTGGGCTTATTTAATTGCAGTAACGTATTTTTTTCTGTGTACGTAAGCTTGGACAGCAATACAGACGAAGATAAAAAATCATCTTTTTTAGTCCAGGGCAATAGTGGCAGTGGGAAATGTTTTAATAGTTGCTCAAACTCCTCAATCAGTGGGGTCTCATACTGATAGCGTTGAATAGAGTTGCTGGTATATGGCTTAGCGTCAGCCGTGTTGTCACCAACGATTGCTGATGATTCTTGCGACAAATTATTTTTTGCCACTTGATTTTGATTATTTAGCGCACGCTTCCCATGGTGATTAGCCCCATAAGCTCCCAGCTGACTACTATCGAAATTTTTATAATAAGTTTCAGCTGAACCACCCAGGGCTGCTAAAAAATATTTCCTAGCATTATTCACCACATTATTATTGGAAAGCACGTTATTATTGAGAGGATTTAATTCAGTTTGACCTTCTACCTGAGGATTTTTACCTTTCAGTACTGCAAAATCAAAATTTAATGCATTATATTTTGCTTGCCAGTGATTAGGAATATTCGTTTCACTCGTAGCAAGCCGTATCACTTTAAATAACACCGGTGGAATCGCATACCGACTGACATCAGCTGGAATTGTTTTGATTTCACAAGCGTATAAGCTAAGTGTATGCAGCCATTCAAGCCCTTCCAGAACAAAGTACAATAAGAAAAAATCAACCTTGCACGAGTATAAACTTAAACTATCCAAACCATCTTGTCTTACACCAACAGTTTTTTTGTCTTCATTAGCAACAAATAACTCGCATCGATAAAGCATTAATTTATCAACGTGACGCAATAACCGAAAAATATCTGCGTAATTTGAGAAACTCAATTTCAGCTCTTGTTGATTTTGAGAGCTGATGCTTATCTTGCGTAATTTAGAATTATCACACAATTTCGTGAGATTAATTGCTTGCATTGCGTCGCAATCAATTACAGCAAGCTCAATAAGCTCAGGTGATTTTGCCAATAATGACAGTAGCTCTTCAGCTTTGATATGGGTGTTTTGCAAACGTATTTTTTTTAGCTTCTTTAGGTCTGATGCTATTGTTTCAGGGCTGTATCGCTCACCATGAAAAGAAACGTTATAGAGCGTTAGACTTTCAAGCATGGGCAGCTTAGCGCTAATAAACTCAAAAAAATCTGGTGATAATGTCGCATAGTATATCTCTAAGCAATTTATATGCATAAGACTAGGGTGACTGTCTATCATTTTTTCCAGGGATTGAAAGGCATTCTGTGAGTTATTGATGGTCAAACGCCTAATCCTTGAGGCATTCCGAGCCATATCATTTACCCAACTGCTTTTAACACTTTCACCACCAGCTATGATTGTTTTGAGACCACTATATTGAACAGCATCAAGGTTTTCATTCGAGGTAGTATCTGGCAGCAATTGACTGTTAAAAACCTCATAGAATACTAAATCAGTACTGTGCTGTAAGAGCTGCCGATATAAGTTGTAGGGGAAAACCATTCTAAATAAGCTAATCTCTCGAATTTTTGCATATTGAGGAATCATAAACTCGCTGGAGGCTTTATCAGCAAATGTTATGCCTCCCAATATAAGGATTCGAAGATTTTGTGCGTTGATGAGTACTTGATACAAGTAGTCAGGTGAGACTAAGTTCATCACACCCGCATTTTTAATAGATAAAGTGTGCAGACTTGGGAATTTTTGCTCTATAAAATCAATCTCAGACTGAGTCGCATACTCAAGCCTATGCACATCAACACTCTGCAAATTTGGACTGGCATTAATGAGTGATTCTAAGAGTCCCGTATCAGCATATTTAACATCCCTAATCGTAATATGCGTCAGGCTCGATTTCTTAAGATCATTCATCGAACTGTGATCTGGGCTCTTGATTATGGTGGCATTTGTGATAGTTAATTTTTGCAAATTAGGTGTAGCAGCCAGCCACTGATATAACTGACTTACACTCATACTATTTGTGCCGTCAATGCTAATTTCTGTCGTGTTTTTTAACAAGGCACCTTCAGGAAAAGTAGGATTATCACGAGCGAGTATAGTGTATTTGCGAGACGTCGATAAATTGTAATCAGTTACTCTCGATAAATCAGAGCCAGCGCTGCGAAATACTTCTAAGTTAAGTGTATCTGCATCCATATAAAAGTCAGAAATACCTTTTACGTTCCTTAGATCAAGCCGCTTTAGTTGTGGACTTGCATTAATAATCTTTTTAAGCGCAGAGGTGGAGATATCACAACCACAGAGGGAAAGTGTTTCTAAAGCTACAAAATCAATGCCGTCGGGAATATCTTTCTCATCAATTACAAACCTAGTATTAATAGAGTCAACATCCAGTGTCTCCAATGTCTTAGCAGTCCCCCGCAGTAAATGCTCAAGCAGTACGCCACTCTTAGCCATTTGCGGAAGAATAATTTTTTTCACCCGCGCCAATATATCTGAATCAAAGTGAAAAACATTTGCAAACGACTCCCGAACAATAAAAGATAAATCAATTGTACTGATACCTTCTGAATACCGTAGCAATGCATTGTAATCCATTGGTTGCAAACAAGGAAAATGACTGACTTCTAATTGGATCAAGGACCTTGGCCATAGATCATGGCTGTACTGACTAAGGTTAAAGTTATTGTAAATAGTGCAACAATTCATTTTCAAGCTATTCAAATTGGGGGATTTTGCAACAATCAGGGCTAGAAGTGTTCCATCAATTTCGCTTCCTTGCACTCTAATTTCTGTCAGATCATTGAAAATTGTATCCTTTAAAACATCAGTATTTGGCGCATATTTAGAACTGAAGCTGCTATCAATAATAGCAAGCCTAGAAATTTTATTGGCTTTAGAAAGCAAATAAACAAGCCACGCATGAGGAATTTCATAATCATTATATTCATAATCATCGAAACATATTGATTTAATATGCTGAAGATTTAGCTTGCTTGTGACATCTTGACAGTACTTTTCAGTAGCTTCCCAATTAAGCGTACTAAAATCTAGTATCTCCAGTGTGTCAATTAATGGCGTTTTATGATGTAGCTGTAGTAAAAGCTCTATTAGAAAACCCCCAGCCTTGAAGGAGGAGAGGTTCGACAGATCTGCCTGGTCAATCATGTCAGTTAGTGAATTGCGCGTTTGCTCGTTATTTATCAAAAAATCTTTATTATTCTTAAACTCAAGATGCTGTAATGTTGCTGGCAGAAACTTTGCATTAAGCAAATCAAAAAATATCGGTTTTATTGCAAATGAAGTTAAGGTAGGCGCATCAAAAGCTCTCAAAAAATCATTTCTGTATACAGTCTCCGTGTATGAGTCTAACTCCAAGCATTTAAGGTTTGGAGTATTCCCAAAAAATGGCATAAAAGCATCAAGCTCCGGCGTATTTATACATAATTTTTGCAGGTTTTTGTATGTTTGTGGTTTGCGTGATTTTTTGAAATCCTTGATATCCAAATGTAAAGCAGTTACCTCTTTCAACAAAGGCGAGCCAAACATCAATGCATCCAATGTGCTAGCATTGATAGAAACCCAAAAAATATACAATTTGCTAAGTTTCTTAAATGGGATACTTCCCAGTTCTATTCCCTGCAAATCACAACGAGACAACTGCAAATCTTCTAAAGAATTTTTATTGCTATTAAGCCAGTTTTCCACCCAAGCATGGGGTAAGCCTTTATCGGAAATAGCTAAGCGTTTTAAACCACTCGGCTTGGGAATTATTTGGTTTTTCTTAATTATTTGGTTTTTGTTGGAAAGTTTTTCCCAATTCGGAGCTGGAGTCAACCCACTATCCGTAAGCCACTCTAGCACCTCAATATTTTCTATAATAGATAACACAGACAAATGGTCAATATTACAAGTGTCCGAAAAGATAAAACCTTTCACTTGGCTTGAGTAACGCGAAGCCAGCAATTGCGTTATTTTTGCAGAAATTGGTGAATCAGTACCATTCGCACACAAAAGAAATTGATGCAAAGCATCTTTCAACCAGTTATCGATTGACTCAGGTATTTCATTTATAAAACCAAGAAATGCAAAATCTTTTGTGTAAAGAATATCGTATAAACTAGTTTTTAAATCCCTAATGCCTGACTGCAAAAAATATTTCGAATCGGATAGCAATTGACGAGCTTTGAAGTAGTCAATATGTAAAACAGCATCACAAGACAAACCTTCCTCTTCTAACCACTGGCTAACCTCTGACCGGGTCGCTGCTGTAGTGTAATGACAATTTATATCTTCCCGGGAAGTTGCACGAACAGTCTTTTTATCTGTTTGATTGACCCATATCCTAATGTCGAATCCTTCTGCAAAAAGCTCGCCCATAAGTGCCTTTACCGCACTAAGCACGTTACAGTTTTCAATTTTATCATTATCAAAAGCAGGGGTGTCGTTTTTATAACTCCAATCACTAAATAAGATAACTTTTTTTAGTTTTTTTGTGGCTTCACTTGTAATAAAAAAAGGGTCTGATTTTCCAGAGGCCATTCGATTCAAGTCGGCCGTACCAGGGTAGTTTACAAACGTCTTCTGTAAGGACAAACTTTGAGTGGAATAGTAAAACTCTGGGTTCGCCTCAAGCATTTTTTTCAACTCTATATAAATCATTTGCTAATATCCCTGGCTATTGTTAATTTCCATGCAGTCTACAGTGGGATTATTAAGGAAACCTTAAATGCCGGTATCTGCAGCCAATCTCGTCGTGTGCAAAAACTGTTCGCCTCACACGTGCCTCATTGGATCACAACCTAATCATTACCCACAAGTTAGGAAAGCAAATTTGAAATTATTTTTTGTGGGT
>CAYXLV010000116.1:0-6403 GCA_964465995.1 uncultured Coxiellaceae bacterium
CCTCAAAACGCTCAATGCGATCTTGGTCTGACTTAGCCGCGGCATTAATTGACTGATAGACAGCCGCTAAATCTTGGTAAATCAACCAATCGGTACCAATCAACTCTGCCACTTGTGCAGCGGTTTTATCATGCGCTACTAATTCAGCAGCAGCTGGCATATCAATACCGTAAACATTGGGATAACGCACTTCTGGAGCGGCCGAAGCAAAATACACTTTATTCGCCCCCGCATCGCGAGCCATTTGAATAATTTCTTTTGAGGTAGTGCCACGTACGATGGAATCATCAACCAATAAAACATTCTTACCTTTAAACTCGGTCTTAATCGCATTTAATTTCATGCGCACCGAACTACGGCGTATCGCTTGGCCTGGCATGATAAAAGTGCGGCCAATATAGCGATTTTTCACAAAGCCTTCGCAAAACGGCACCTGCAATGCTTGCGCCAATGATAAAGCAGCGGTACGACTGGTGTCAGGAATCGGAATAACCACATCAATATCATGCTCAGGTCGCTCCGCCAAAATCTTGTGCGCGAGCTCACGTCCCATATTAATGCGAGCTTGGTAAATTGGAATTTTATCAATCACCGTGTCGGGGCGTGCCAAATAAATAAACTCAAAAATACACGGTGTCTTTTTCGCATTAGCCACAATTTGATGGCGATGCAAGGTGCCCTGGTTGTCGATATAAATCACCTCACCTGGCGCTACATCGCCCAGTAATTTATAGCCCAATGCATCCAACGCAATCGATTCGGACGCAACCATATAATCCGTGCCCTGCTCGGTGTCGCGCTTGCCATAGACGAGCGGCCGAATGCCACAAGGATCGCGAAAGGCTAATAAACCGTAGCCATTAATCATCGTGATCACGGAGTAAGCCCCTTGCAAACGCGCAAAGACTTTTTCCATTGCTTTGCAGAGCGCCTTTTGACTCAGCTTTTCGCTAGCCACGGGCAGTAATTCATAGGCTAGAACGTTTAATAACACTTCAGAATCTGAGCTGGTATTTAAATGACGTAAATCGCTGGCGTGTAATTGTTCCCGCAGCAACTCATCATTCGTTAAGTTGCCATTGTGAACCAAGCTTAAACCATACGGTGAATTAACATAAAACGGTTGCGACTCAGAAGCGCCTTCACAACCAGCCGTTGGGTAGCGCACATGACCAATGCCTAAATTGCCTTTTAAACGTCGCATATGCGGCTCGCGAATTGCATCGCGTACTAAACCGTTTGACTTGCGCAAATAGATGCGATGATTATCGCTGGTCATAATCCCAGCAGCGTCTTGGCCACGGTGTTGGATGATGGTTAATGCATCATAAATTTCTTGATTGACTCGGCTATTTGCAATAACGCCAACAATTCCACACATACAAAATCCGCCCTTTGATCAACAATAAAAAATCAGCCTAGTCACCTAGTAATGCACGTGCATCGGAAACAGCCGTGGGCGGAGCCTTTTTGTCAGTCGACATATACTGCTCGCCCTGGTTTAACCACGATGTCACTTCATGCATTTTTTCAGGAACAAACGATTCAAGCCATTTCACCAGCGGAGTAAATTGTGGTGCTAATTGTGAGTTGGCATACCAGGGTTTTGCAGCCAATGCGCTCACATCAAGAAACATTAGCATCACACCGATGGCTAAAATACCGCGCGCGGTACCAAAGATCACACCAAGCAGTCGGTCAATAAATCCAACGCCGCTCTTATCGACTAGCATTTTGATCATAAGATTAATGATCGCACCGACAATCAATACGACAATTAAAATCACCGCAAACGATAATAAATAGCGCACGGTATGTGATTCGATATGCGTGGCAAGTTCTCGACTTAATAATGGCGCAAATTTTAACGCCAATAACACGGCAACAACCCAAGTGATCAAAGACACAGCCTCTCGCAAAAAGCCGCGAAAAAAACTGATCACAACAGATAAGAAAATAATGCCGATAATAACGGCATCAAACCAATTTAAACTACTCCATATGATGGGTTTCATGTGTGGTACCTTCTAATAACGCCGCGCAAATGAAACTCACCCGCCAAACGCTTTTGCAAACGCGCTGCGTGAGCTTTATGAATTTCTGGCCCGACAAACACTTTAGTTAAATGAACCCCGCTAACGGATTGAGTTTGGCGCGTATACGCATCAAACCCGCGGGCACGTAATTTTTTAATCAAACGTTTCGCATTCGTGCTATTGGAAAAAGAACCTAGCTGAACCACCCAAGCGGTAGGCACTGCCACACTGCCTGCGGTTTTTACCCGTGCAGAGGCGGTCTGCGGTAATTTTTTAGCCGGCTTTTTGGCAAGCTTTTGCGAGGCAGCGCGACGCTTTTGCGCGCGTACGGCTTGTTGGTGCAAAAGCTGCTGCTTAGCAAGATGAGCTTGTGCAACTTGCTGTTCAGCTAGACGTTTTTTTTCGGCAGCCAATTTGTGCTGAGCAGCAATTCTTGCAGCTTTAATTTTTTCAATCGCGGCTTGCGCTTCTTTAAGCTTTTGCATTTGCAATGCATGCGCTGCAGATTGTTGCGTTGGTTTGGCTGGTGAGGTTTTAGTGACTGATGGTTGAGAAGTAAGTGGTTTAATGGTTTGAGTCGGTTGCGGTTTAGCGGCAGGTGGCTGGATAACGATCGGAATACTGGGCGCCGCCTGCTTGGCTTGACGTGCTACTGCATCAGATTGTGCGGTAACAATCGCGGGTGCAGGTGCGGACGCAGCCGTTGGCGTTGCCGCCGCTGGTGCTGCATTCTCAGGCAACTGCAATGGCACTTGTGGTGCATCCGGCTGATCAGGAATTTGGGTAGATAATTTGAGTGGTGTTGAAGGTTGTGAACTGTGAAATAAGAAAGGCAAGAAAATCGCAATAATGGCTAATAAGACCAATCCACCAATAATGCGATGTTTTACGTGATTTTGCATGGCGCTTCGCTCCTCAATACTTGATACGCTTGTGCAACGGTATGGAAAGATCCAAATACCACAATGCGATGATTCAATTCTCCTTGGCAAGCCGCGATGGCGTCTTGCAGCGCAAGAGCTAATGACTGGCGATTATACCAGCTTTTTAAGCGTTGTGCGCGACAGCACGCGGTTAACTGCTGCAAACTTGCGGATCGTTCGATTTGAGAAAGCGGTGCGATAAACCAGGTATCAATTTGTGCTTTAATCGCGGCAATACAAGCCTCAATATCTTTATCCGCTAACATCGAAAAGACGGCGATTGTTTTTCCCGCAACGGGATTATTGGCCAGTTGCTCAGCCAGCCAACGCACCGATGGCTCGTTATGCGCAACATCAAAAAAACACACTTCGGGCAATTCACGTCGTTCAAAGCGTCCGGGTAATTGTGCGCCGCGTAATCCTTGATGAATAGCCGCTGTTGCAACAGGCAAGCGATCTTGCAAACTCGTTAGCGCCATTACACTAGTGGCAGTATTTTGACACTTTAAGTTTGGCAACGGTAAATTCGCATAGCTGGCTGTCGGCCCTTCCCAATGCCAAGATTGCGCATCGACGCGATAATGAAAATCTTGATCAATTTGCAAATATTGCGCACCAATTGATTGAGCATGCGCGATTAAAGTGGCAGGCGGATTAGGTTGACCACAAATAGCCGGTTTTGCTGATCGAAAAATGCCGGCTTTTTCACGCGCAATCGCCTCTACACTCGACCCCAGCCAATCTTGATGATCCAAACCAATACTAGTCACCACCGCAACATCGGGCTCCACCACATTAACAGCATCCAGGCGGCCACCTAGACCAACTTCTAAAAGCAATACATCGAGTGTTGATTGTTGAAAAATCGATAGCGCCGCTAACGTGGTAAATTCAAAAAAGCTAATACTTTGTTCACCGCGGATTTGCTCGATATGCGCTAAAGCACTCACTAAACTCACATCATCAATATTGCAACCATTGATGCGTATGCGTTCATTAAACTCGAGCAGTTGTGGTGAAGTATAAGCACCGACCCGATAACCGGCTGCTAAATAAATAGACTCTAGAATTTTAACGCAAGACCCTTTGCCGTTCGTGCCGGCAACAGTGATGACGGGACAAGGAAACTGTAGCGCTTGGATTTGCTTAGCCAACGGCAAAATCCGTGACAAACCTAAATCAATACTCGATTGATGAATGGTTTGAAGATACGACAGCCATTGGGCTAACGTTCTGCTCATGCTGCCTCAGTAGATCCTGATTGATCGGGATGCGCTGGCGCATCGTGCATAAATTTTGCCAACAACTCAGCAATCGTGTTTTTCATGTCGCGGCGATCAACAATCATATCAACCGCACCATGCTCCAATAAAAATTCACTGCGTTGGAACCCTTCGGGCAAGGTTTGGCGTATGGTTTGCTGAATAACTCGTGGGCCGGAAAAACCAATCAAGGCTTTTGGCTCAGCAATAATAATATCGCCAAGCATCGCCAAACTGGCTGATACACCACCCATGGTTGGGTCGGTTAATACCGAAATAAACGGTAAGCGTGCTTTGGATAAACGCGCTAAGGCGGCTGAGGTTTTCGCCATTTGGAATAAAGAAAATAAACCTTCTTGCATCCGCGCGCCACCGCTGGTTGAAAAACAAACAAGGGGTATTTTTTCTTGTAAAGCGCGTTGTGCAGCAAGCGTAAAGCGTTCACCAACACCGGCACTCATCGAACCACCAATAAAGCTAAATTCAAAACAGGTGGCAACAATTGGCTTGCCAAGCAGCTTACCTTGCATCGCAATTAGTGCTTCGCTTTCGCCAGAACTTTTAATGGCAGCATTAATACGATCTTTATATTTTTTGGAATCACGGAATTTTAAACGGTCGATAGGTTGAATGTCAGCGCCTATTTCATGGCGGTCATTGGGATCTAAAAAGAGTTCTAAACGTTGGCGGGCACCGATACGGAGGTGATGATTACATTTTGGGCAAACTTCTAAATTACTCTCCAGCTCTGCACGGTACAAAATCGCTGTGCAGGCGGGGCATTTGCTCCATATCCCTTCGGGGACACCCTTTTTGGTTGATGTGGTAATTTTGGGTAGTATTTTTTTGAACCAACTCATGTCAAGATTCACCTTAGTATAAACTGCCGCTAATGATAACAGAGATAAATTCCGTCGCAACTAGATTCCTAAGGCAAAAAGAACGGCCCTAGCGGCATATTCGGCAATTGAAATTCGCTTGGATAATCCACCTGCACAAGATAAAGACCATTTGGCGCGATCGTCACACCTGCCTGGCGGCGATCAAGACTTTCTAAAACGGCTTTCGCCCACTCTGGTGGTTTAGCACCGGTGCCGATTTCAATTAATACGCCAACAATATTTCGCACCATATGTAATAAGAATGCATTGGCGTGCGCTTCGATGACCACCATACGCCCTTGGCGTTTTACACTAATGTCATACATCGTGCGCACTGATGTTTTTGCCTGACAACCAGCACCGCGATACGCATTAAAGTCATGCTCGCCCACTAAATAGTTAGCAGCCAACTGCATTTTATCGGCATCCAACAACTTGTAATGCCAACCTACAGCATGTCTTAAAATACCTGGTCGAATATCATGATTAAAAAGCACATATCGATAACGACGACCGGTTGCAGAAAAACGCGCGTGAAAATCATGCGGCACATCTTTGGCCCAAAGCACACTAATATCATGTGGCAAGTTACTGTTCGCACCAAACACCCAGGCATGCGGGCTGCGCTCTGCGTCAGTATCAAAATGCACGATTTGGCTGGTCGCATGTACACCGGCATCGGTGCGGCCTGCGCAAATTAAAGTAACAGGATGATTGGCGACTTTGGATAAGGCGATTTCAAGGCTGTGTTGAACGGTTTTTAATTCATCGTCTTGATACTGCCAGCCATGGTAGGCTGCACCATCATAACGTATTCCTAAAGCTATTCGACGTAAGTTCATTAATCTTTTGACATTTCATTAATCAGTGATTGCGCGACCTGGCGTTGCTCTTCGTCCCCGCGCTTTAACACTTCTTGTAATTCTTTTTTAGCGGCAGCAAAGTCTTCCATGGAAATATAAGCACGCGCTAAATCAAGCTTCGCGGGAATCGCTTCTTCACTGCCCATAAAATCATATTCACCGCTATCCAAACCATTATCATCATCTGTCGTTTGCGCTGTTGCCGATTTGGCGGGCGCAGGTGAAGTATTACCGCGCTGACGCATTAACAGATAAATCATCGTTAGCAAGACAATTAACCCTAGGCCAGCATAAAGATATTGCGAATATGGTGCTAGGCTATTTTTGATGGCTTGGAATTCATTACTGCTACTTGCCACATGAGTTTGTTGCCCTGCGGCCAATTGACCTTTGGCTTTACCCAAAGCGTAATGCAGTTGCGTGACCTCTTGATTTAAC
>CAYXLV010000117.1:0-6272 GCA_964465995.1 uncultured Coxiellaceae bacterium
ATAAAATATTGCATTTTTTAGAGAAATCTTGTACATTTGCTGTACATATATTTCGTACATATGAGCTAAAATTCACATAGGAGCTTGATTATAATGATAAAAATGTCAACCGTAGAAGCACGTGAGAACTTCTCTGAACTCATCAACCAGGCCGCGTACGGCAACCACCAAGTGATCTTAACTCGCCGTGGTAAACCATTAGCCGCCGTGGTTTCAATCAAAGACTTACAACAACTACAGCAGCAAGCGACTCCAGAAAATGCAAGCCAGTAAACTTTAGCGCTGGTATACTAACGGATTTTTTTGGAGCTGACATGCATAAGTCAAAACTACTGCCAGGTTTTGCAGTGCTTTTCCTGGTATTGCTGTTTTTGTTTGCAGCTTATTCTATGATCCAAGGTCTCCTGGTGCTTTATGCAACTAAAGCCCTTGGATTATCGGATAACTCAGCTTACTTACTATATGCCGCTTTTGGCTCTATTCTCTTTGCCTTCCCTGTCTATTCTGGTTTTCTTGCGCAACGCTTTCTTGGCTATCCGCTAGCCTTGGTGCTCGGCATTACGCTGGCGACTGTTGGGCTTTATATTATTTGCTTTAGCCCGGTCACCTATTTTTATGTGGGTTTATCGTTTTTTTGTATTGGTAAATCTAGCGCACTCGCCAGTATTTTTGTATTACTGGGACGGCTGTTTAAAAAGTCGGATCTTCGCCGCGAGAGTGGTTTTACTCTTGCTTACGCCGCCATCAATATTGGCTCACTGCTCACCTTAACCGCCTCTGGTTTTATTGTGCAATACTGGGGGTTTCAACTGGCTTTTCTAATTAGTGCGGTTTTTATGCTGATTGCCTTAATTACTTTTATATTAGGCATGCGCACCTTTTTACATCCCGATATTGAAATGGCACCGTATGCCAATACCTCAGCCACTTTGAGCCAACCATTGATCGGTATTGCTGGGATTATTCTAGCCATCCCCGTGGTTGCCGAGTTTTTGTATTATGCCGAATCAAGCACCAAAATCTTATTACTCCTCAGTATCTCCGCGTTTTGTTTTATTATTTATTTAACTCGCCATATCAAAATGGTGGAAAGTAAAAAGCTATATACATATTTATTTATTATCGCTATCAGCACCGTGTTTTGGGCTATTTATATGTTAGCGCCATCTGCTTTGTTACTGTTTATTTTACGCAATGTCGATCGGCATTTTTTTAGTTATGTCATCCCTGCCTCGGACTTTTACGCACTCAACCCATTATTTATTATTGTATTAAGCGGTTTGCTCAGTGCGTTATGGTTATTTTTACAAAAACAGCGCAAGGCACCGTCGTTGTTTTCCAAATTTGCGATTGGTTTAGCTTGCATGGCAGTTGCTTATGGCGTGTTAGCACTTGGTACTCACTTTACCAATTCCCTCGGCTTAATCTCAATTGCCTGGGTCATTGTCAGTTATTTTTTTCAAGCCGCCGGCGAACTCTGCATCTCGCCAATTGGTGCCGCTAAAGTGGGTGAGCTAGTGCATGAAAAATACGAAGGCATCTTTATGGGGATTTGGTTTTTATCAATTGGTTTTGGCGGTAGTTTATCCGGGTATTTAGCGGTCATGACAATTAGCCCACAACATATCCTAGTGCCACTAACGACCAACCACACTTACGCGCACAGCTTCAGCCTATTTAGCAGCTTGGTGTTATCTGCCGCCATTATTGCAGGAATTTTTGCCTACCGACATCGAATCCATCATCACGTTAGCGCTAAATGATGCCGCAACGAATTGGTTAAGTCTTCGAAAGAGACTGGCTTGGTTAAAATATCGCTCGCCCCCACTCGAATACAATGTTCTTTTTCTTCATCCAGCGCATGCGCTGTTAAAGCGATAATCACGGTTGATTGATTGCAGTTTGGTGTAAAACGGATTTTACGAATCAGCTCATAGCCATCCATATCCGGCAAACCAATGTCGGTCAGAATAATATCGAAACGACGATTCAGCTTAGCAATCGCGTCAGCTGCAGTATCAGCAGTTTCAACTTGGCAATTGGCATCCAGCAGCATATATTTTGCTACACGCTGACTGATGCTATCGTCTTCCACCAATAGCACCTTAGGCTGATAACCCCCAACAAATTGCTCTTCTGGTTTTTCCGCTGGCGAAGGCTGGCGCTGCATATCAATCTCAGGGTTGTGCTTAGTAAGCTTTAAGTCACAAATAAACGTGGAACCCTCATCCACCTGGCTTTCAACCTGAATAGTGCCTTGCATCGCATCCACAATTTTTTTAACGATCGCCAGACCAAGGCCGGTGCCATCATAATAGCTGTTGCGCGACGTGCGCACTTGTTCAAAGTCTTCAAAAATCTTCTCGATCTTATCGGCAGGAATACCAATACCTGTGTCTTTTACAATGAAGGAAAAATGCGCATGGTGATCATCCTCATCATGACACTGCACTGCAAAGGTAATTTTACCTTGATCAGTAAACTTCACCGCATTGCCAATTAAGTTACAAATAATTTGGCTCACTTTTCGATAATCACCAATAAAATCTCGAGCAGCTGAGCTTGGGTATTGAAAATCTAACGTTAAGCCTTTTTCTTGCACCAGCGGCATGATGCCACTCACCACAGAACGCATTGATTCATACAAATTAAAAACGCGCTCTTCGAGATGCATTTTGCCAGAATCATATTTTGAAATATCAAGAATATCATTAACGTGCGACAGCAATGTTTTCCCAGATCGCTGAATATCACCAATTAATTCTGCTTGTCTCGCTGTGAGAGAGTTTTTTTGCAGTAACTCGGCCATTCCTAAAATACCGTGCAATGGCGTTCTTAATTCATGGCTAACCAATGCTAAAAATTCTGTTTTAGCGCGGTTGGAACGCTCTGCTTCTTCTTTAGCTTTTTCCAATGCAAGTTCGGCTTTTTTGCGCTCGGTGATATCAGTGTAAATACCTAACACACCGATAACATCATTTTCATCGCTTAACAAAGGCACCTTGGTTGCAAGCACAATGGCATGTCGACCATCAGATTGCAGTTGCGGCTCTTCAAAATTATGCTTTGGGTGTCCGGCCATCACCTGGCGGTCACCTTCACGAAATAAATCTGCTTCGGTTTTGCCCCAAACTAAATCGTAATCATTCTTACCAACAATCTCTTTAAAGGATTTTAAACCCGCTGCGTGCGCAAAGTTTTCATTACAACCGAGATAACGCGACTCTTCATCTTTCCAGTACACATATCCTGGTAAATGCTTAAGGATATTATCCAAACCAACTTGCAACTTAGCTTCCTGTGCCTGGGAAGCGTAGTAATCAGTAACATCTGTGCCGAGTAACACATAGCCTGTTAGTTGGTTAGCATCATCATACAAACAACGCAGACGCCAGCTCACTAACTTCGATTCACCACTTGGCAATGCTTGTGGAATCAGCAAATTAGCGAGGGTTTGATTTTTGTGCAAAGCACTCAGATCTTTAGGCAATGCCGGCGTTATAGCAGACTGCCGGCATAATTCAAAATAGTTTTTTGAGATAGCTTGCTTAGGTAACCATCCATAAAACTCAGTAGTTTTTTGGTTGATTTGCCTAACCAGCAGGGCTTTGTCGAGCTGAATAAACAGCTCGTCAAATAGATCAATCATTGATGTCATTACATGTCCGTATTATTAAAATGTATTTAGCCGCTAAGACCTAATCGCTTTGGTTGTGTTACATGACTATTGGTCTCAACGAAGCTGCCCGATTCTGGCTTCAGTGGATTCTCCTTACTGTTTACTTCATCAAAGAAGTTGAAACTAGACAGCTTAGTACTGGCATTTGACTGATCAAACGCATTTGACTGCTGTTGCTTGAATTTACACAACAGCAATTCTAGATTGAAAGAATGCTGTTTTGCATTAAGCGCTCCAAGCTGTGCAATAAAATCTAGCAGCGCTTGATTATCAACATTTGGATTATTGAGAATCATGGTAGACAACTGTTGTTGCCCCTCCCATATACCACTTTGCTTTTCCAATAACTTGAGTATTGCATCACTGTCTTGTGATTTACCTTGACCAGCTAAATCAACACTATTACCGCCCTTCTCAGAGCCAAGGGGAGCATGCTTACCCGAGGGAGGAGAAATCCCTTCGCTTTTAAAAGAGCTTGATGATGAATGAGAGATGTGTAGTGGCTCATTCGCTAGATACACGGGATCATTTGCTCCCTCCGCAAACAATGTCTGAGACAGTGGTGTTTTTCCTTCTTTATTCTCAAAAGAAACTGATCGCTTATTTCCAAACAGACGAGGATTACTTGCAGAACAATTGGGTTTTTCAGGATTACTCAAGCCTCTATTTCGAACCTCCTCTGGTTGCTTTAGAAGCGCTTCTGCTTCTTGCCTTGTAAGAGTGGGCATTGCAGATGATGGATCCGAATGACTCATTGAACCTGTAAGGAAGGAAGTATCCGAGGAATTATGTTCTCTAAGTGAAGAAAATTTATCGACTGGGTACTGCTCACCCCAAAATTTCTGCCACTGATGCAGAATTTTACTATCAAGCTGATTGGGCAGTGCGTATAGTCTTCTGTCCATATTATGCTCAAGTAAATATCGTCCTGCTTCCAACAATGCGGTAAAGATCGGATCCAAGAACAACACTCTAGTTGGCACTTTCAACATAAAGTTAATTGGTTTTTTATCGTTTAAAATGTCTGACGTTTTAAATTTAGGCCCCCATTCGTCCGGAGTTCCCATATTCACTAAAACAGGACTGTCGTTGTCTTCAATAAAAAAATCCTCACGATCAAACCATTTTGAGACAGCACCTTCAACGCCAGTAGCGGTAATAACACAGTAAGCATCATTTCTGATTATCTGTTTAATGTGTGAGAGATTTTTTTCATTTAACACATAAGTGTCAATATTGTGGTGATCTTTTTTAGCTTGCTCAAGTCTTTTCTCATCGATATCAACAATGATCATCTTTCTCTGCGTAGCACCCGTGTGTTTGACCATATGATTAAGTAATGCGTGCGCGATACCACTGCCAACTTTACCATAACCAATGAGTAAGTAAGGCTGATAGCTCACCGCTGTTTCAGGCGGAATATGCCTTAATATTTTATCTGCACGACGTGATTGTTTCTTGGGTGGCGATGACGGCAGTGAGGGTTCTGAGTTTTCTTCTTTTTCCAAGTCTAACTTAAGCCGCTCTTCAAGATTTTGCGCCAATGCACGCAGCAAACCATCACCTGTGCCATAGTAGGTTTCTGTATGCTTAAGCTCAGATTTATCAACTGTTATCACTGGATAAGCTGCTTGATCATAAATTTCATCTTTGGTGAAAGTCAGCTCAACTGCTCCCACCTGTGGTATTACTTTGTTCAACAAAGCCGCGCCACAATCAAACACAACATGGTAATACTTGTTTCTTTTGTCAGTTGGGATTTTTTCTAAGTCGCTATAAAACGGAATACCTGCTTGTGTAAGGATTCCAACAATATCTTTATGCTGCGCTAACTCACCGGTTGCTGACACTTCAACTTCCGCACCACCTAGTATTAGGTTATCAATCATGATGAGTGTCGAGCGAGTGATATGACAATTGAGAAGAACTTTCACACCCTTGAACGGCAGCTCTGCTTTCCACTTTTTTGCCTGCAAATAAAGAGTAACCCTCTCTTCCTCCGGAATCTCTTCCGAGAAATTATAGGCGTTGTAAAGCATTTCATTGCCAACCAAACCGTTATTTTTTTGTAAGGGAATTTCTTCTAATACGTTTTTAACTTCCTGTTTATTACTTTCCATAGTTTTAGATGAGTTAGTCATTATGTTCACCTTTTTTGTTAATGGATAAGAATAATTTCACAACATCGCAAGCAAGAGTTACCTGCAGAGGTTACGTTTATTTTGTTTTTGCTTAGATTGCTTATCCTCAATAGGGCCTAAACCCCGACCCAACGGCCCAAATTCTACCCATACTTGTAAGAAATTGCTATACCGTTTTTTGAGATTTTTATTACACTGTTAAAAGTTTTTACACATTTAAAATAAGGCATTTTTATTATTGAAATTTCAATAATTTGCAAATGAGGACGAGCGGAGAACCCGCAAAAAATTGATCTTTTATTAAACTAATTAGCGCGGCGTAACCGCAAATCTTGCAACATAAAAACGATCATGTTGTTAATGATAGGTAGCATGACACTTAAAACGACTAAATCAAAAATAGCATTTAAATAATAAGTCGCTAACAAATGGCCATGCAATGTATCTGGTGA
>CAYXLV010000118.1:0-6201 GCA_964465995.1 uncultured Coxiellaceae bacterium
ATATTTGGAGAAAGCCATGACAAACGACAGCCTAGATTATTATTTAAAAGCAGATTCAACGCAAGAATCAGCAATTTATCAATTTGAGGTTAATGAATTTAGTGACCTGGATGTTGATGCAAAGTTGGAGCAGCTGACTGACTGTATGGCAATGAATTTTATTAACCTTACGCAGATCCCAAGTGCACCGTGTGATGATCCTATTTATTTAGCAGGCGCATGTGAGTTCTCAGCAGATCTTTCACATGAAAACGCTTTTTATCTGTCTTCATGCAGTGCTACTCAGTCAAATATAACGCCAACGATAAAAACATGCTTTGATGATCTTTGTGGTAATCGTTTTAATATTGATGGTGGAGATGCGCTAATTCTGTTGTCGCCTTTAATTGTTATTTTTGGAGGTGCCTGTCTATTTGCAACGGTTTTTTTTGGAGGGCGCTCAATATATAAAAATTATTTTTCCAAAGATACTAATGAGCATGAGCCCCTGGTAAAAAACACCAGCAACTCACCCAGCTGTTTTGCGACATTATTTTCAAAAGCGAAGGCATGTGTCGGCTATACCAATAACGAATATGAAAATATGGAAAATGTTCAGAATAGAATATAAGTTTAAACGAAAAATTGAAGGACTTTAACGCGTTATGAATAACAAGCAAAACCTAAATTACCAAAGTGCATCTATGTGGAAGATAAAACCACCATTCACTTTGCCAGCTTGCTGGAGCACGCCTGCAAAGCGAATCAATTGCCCTGGCCACAGCTTGGTTAATTTGCTAGCGTATGCTAACTCAAGAGTTTAGCTGACAGCACCAATGCAATTGAATAAAAAAATTCCTAAAATGGCATTGCCATTAATTTTGTCTAATACAACTGTGCCGTTGCTGGGCTTAAGTAATACAGTTATTGCCGGGCATTTGCCTAGCAGTAATTACTTAGCTGCCATTGGTCTTGGCACGATGATTTTTAATTTTTTATATTGGAGTTTGGCATTTTTTAGAATGTCGAGTACCGGTTTAATTGCACAAGCTTTTGGTGCGAAAGACGCGCAAGCTATGCAGCAGACATTGCTGCATAGTCTTATCTTGGCACTGACGATTGGTTTAGCATTAGTTGCCTTGCAATATCCAATCTATGCGCTAGTGCATGCGTTAATTCATCCAGATAGTAAAGTCATTCAGTTACTAAAAGCCTATTTTTTTACGCGGATTTGGGGTGCGCCCGCCGTATTAATTAATTTTGTATTGGTAGGCACGATGGTGGCGATTCAAAAACCACGCGGCCCGTTGATATTATTGGGTTTAACCAATCTGCTAGCGATTGTACTTTCTATTATTTTTGTTTTTGCGTTGCGTCTTGATATTAAAGGGATTGCGCTAGCGGATGTGATTGCACAATATGTGGGCCTTGCCACAGGTTTAATTATTTTGTCGGCCTATTTTAATTTTAAACGGCTATTAAGCCATTCAAGCATAAAGCTTGCCAAACTTATTCAGTTATTACACGCCAATCGCGATATTTTTATTAGAACACTATGCCTTATTTTCGTTTTTACATTCTTTACTATATGGAGCAGTCATATCAGTCCATTGATTCTCGCTGCGAATACCTTGCTAATGAATTTTTTTCAAATCATGGCAAATGCACTAGGCGGTTTTGACAATGTTGCTGAAGCATTAGCGGGCGAAGCCGTAGGCAAAAAAAGCCAAGCATTATTTAGACAATCTATTAGTGATGTTGGCGCTTGGGCATTATTATTTAGCCTTTGCATCATGGTGATTTATTTTTCTTTAGGCCGTTATTTTATTCAAGGGATGACCAGCATCGAAGCCGTGCGCATGACAGCCACTCAATATTTGCCTTATGCATCACTATTACCCATCATCGCCTTTCCAAGCTTTTTATTTGACGGTGTCGCGATCGGCGCAAATCTGTTCAAGCAAATGCGCAACAGCATGCTAGCGTCGTTATTGATATTTTTCTTGGTGTGGTTGCTTTTAAAGAATCTCGGCAATCCAGGTTTATGGATTGCCTTCATTACGTTCTTTATCGCTCGAGGGGTATTCCTGGGGTATTATGCCTTCGCCTTTCAAAAAACATCTTTTATGCGCAGGTGAGTATTACCTGTAAAAACGCAGTATAGGGCTTTGCAATGACATCGGTATCGGTCATTGTCCAATATATTTTATGATTATTTTTCATAATGTTGCATGTTTTTTGCTTTGCATGGAGCATGAGAAACTAGTAGAAGCTCGACATTAAAAACTAGCTATGCTACAACATAATAAACTAATTGAAGAACGAATAATGCCATGGCAACTCCCAAAGAAAAGTTAGCAGCTTCGCTTGAGGTCTTACACACTTTGCAACAAGCAGGAAGAACTGTCATACGTTCAAGCGATTTAACTCGCACTCATCGTGAGCGCTTAGTGCAAAATGGCTTTTTGCAAGAGGTTATTCGTGGGTGGTATATTCCGGCTCGACCTGATGAAGCTGCGGGAGAGAGTACAGCCTGGTACGCTTCTTTTTGGCAGTTTTGTGCTTCTTACTTAGATTATCGATTTTCAAAGGATTGGTGCCTGTCACCTGAGCAGTCTTTGCTGCTGCATACTGAAAATTGGACTGTGCCACATCAGCTACTCATTCGATCTTCAAAGGGGCAAAACAATGTTACGCTTTTGCCAGAAGAGACATCACTATTGGATGTTCGAACGAGTTTGCCTAATGTTAACGACCTCACCGAGAAAGAAGGATTGCGTCTGTTTTCACTGCCGGCTGCATTAATTGCTTGCGCACCAGATCATTTTAAACAAAACCCTACAGACATGCGTGCAGCCTTATCGATGATAAAAGATGCATCTGAAATATTAGCGCCTCTGCTGGAGGGCGGTCATGCTACGATCGCTGGCCGACTAGTTGGTGGATTTAGAAATATAGGGCGTCAAGATATTGCGGATCAGATTCTGAGTGCCATGCGAGCCGCGGGCTATGATGTAAGAGAACAAGACCCGTTTGCAGCACCGACTGCAGTGACATTACGTTTGCGCGAGCAGTCACCGTATGTTAACCGTTTGCGTTTGCTGTGGGATGAGATGCGTGAGCCTATCATTGAGCGTTTTCCAAAATCACCTGGACTGCTCAAAGATGCAGGCCAGTATTTACAGCATGTTAAAGAGATCTATGTTACAGATGCCTATCACTCGCTATCAATTGAGGGCTATCATGTTAGCGCTGAATTGATTGAACGTGTGCGCAGAGGTCAATGGAATCCAAATGATAAGAGTGATCGTAAGCATTTAAATGCGCTAGCGGCACGAGGTTACTGGCAGGCTTACCAGGCTGTTTTGAAAAGCATAGAAAAAGTGATCAATAAGAAAAATCCAGGGATGATTGTCGGTACAGATCATCGGGTCTGGTATCAAGAAATGTTTGAGCCTAGTGTTGTTGCGGGCATATTGAAGCCAACTGATTTAGCAGGGTATCGAAGTAATCGTGTGCATATACGCGGCTCAATGCATACACCGCCTAGCTGTGATGCTGTGCGTGATGCTATGCCAGCTTTCTTTGATTTGTTGAGCGAAGAAAAAGAACCTTCTGTTCGTGTTGTGTTAGGGCATTTTATATTTGTTTATATTCACCCTTATATGGATGGCAACGGACGTGTAGGGCGCTTTCTTATGAATGTGATGTTGGCAGCTGGAGGTTATCCATGGACTATTATTCCGGTGGAGCAGCGAGACATCTACATGGCTGCGCTAGAAGAAGCAAGTGTTCGCCAGAATATAGCGCCTTTTGCTGATTTTTTGGCTTGTCTTATTGAGTCACCTGCTTATTAAAAAAATTGATGCGCCAAGTATATTTTTATACCTTATTAAAAATCTAAGCGTTGTCATAAGGCTTGCTACATGAAGAACTACCAATTTGGATGGATATTTGCACTATTATTGATAAGCTCTCTGGCCTTAGCAAAATCTACAAAACCCTCTTATCGCTGGCAAGGTTTTTACCTTGGTGTAACAACAGGCGCTGCATTTTCCCATTTCGATACCACCACTTCGACGCAAGCAGGTTCTCTATTCAATTTTGCTCAAGCTGTGGCAGTCAATCGCGCGGGGAATCAAAAAATATCAACAACAGGTTTTCTGAGCGGTATTGAGGGAGGATACAATTGGTCATTTCGTCAACTACTGATTGGTTTTGAAACCGATATCCAAGCATTAAATACGTATGGAGAAAAACATAGTGGCGCTATAGATTATCCTAATACTAGCGAGCAATTTTTTATAACGTCATATGCTAGAAATAATTGGTTGTTTACACTAAGACCACGGATAGGATTGATAGCAAATAATGCGTTGTTTTATCTAACAGGTGGCTTAAGCTTGGCAATGGTGGAAGGTGATTTTACTTTTTCTGATACGACTGCGGCATTTGCATCACAACGAGTTGATACAGTGGTTCCAGGTTATGCCATTGGCATGGGTGTTGAAGTCAACTTAACCAGTCATATGAGTTTGCAAGCAGAATATCTTTTTGAGAGTTTTGCTAATCAATACGCCTTTAGTATGAAACGCCTTGCCTCTGCAAATCAGTCATTTTCAAGTTCAATTCAATTAAAATCGAACCTGCTTAAACTAAGTCTTAATTATACGTTTAATCATCAAATGGGAAATGCTTTTATTGGTCTGCCGTTTTTTAACGCTTTATTTAACGCTAAACAATGGCAAACTGAGATTGGATTTCGCTCATTTATCAGCTCAGGATTAGATGGCTCGCCACAACCTTTGCTTGATGCCTCTAGTATGGGTGATCTACTCGCTTCACGGCTTATTTTTAATCATTTAACAGCGATTGCTGGTGAAACATTTGCGCGCTTTGCGAATGTAAATGGGATATTTTTAAAAGGATATATTGGCGCTGGCAGTGTGACCAATGGTCAACTTAATGACGAAGATTTTCCGGCGGGTGGTGCGTATTCAAATACGCTGAGTAATGTTATGGGTAACTTGTCATATGCGACAATTGATCTTGGCTACTCCTTTTTAAGAACACCCTATGGTAAAGCAGGCTTATTTATAGGGTATAACTATTACGATCAAAATCTTGGCGCCTTTAGTTGTAAACAACTTGCTGGCGCTAATGTTTGTGTCCCTGCATCGCTGCTTGAAAAGTTTCTTGGCATTAGTGAAAACGACAGATTTCACTCATTACGCATTGGATTGTCAGTAATAAATTATTTAACCGATCGATTAACATTAATCTCTGAAGCAGCTTATCTACCAATCGTGAATTATCGGGGATTGGATATTCATAATGCGCGCCAATTTATTGCACCAGAATCTTCTAATTCTGGTGATGGCGGTATGTTGCAATTGCTTTTGAATTATCAGTTGAATACGTCATGGCATATCAGTTTGGGTGGGCGCTACTGGATATGGAACATGCATAATGGTCGTGTGACTTTTAATTTTCTAGGGCAGGGAGTAACTTTTACTGAACATGCGCGATTTAATACGAGCCGGTATGGTATGTTTTTACAGATCAGTTATCATCACCAAAAATCTTATACGGTTGATTTTGCTTCGCCATTAAAATCTTGGAGTGGAATTTATATAGGCGGAACTCTTGGAGGCGTATGGAGTAAAAGCCAGGTGTCTGATCCGTTTGCCAGCACCACAGCAGGTACGGATTTTGTCAATATTGCAGGTTTTGGTAATAAAATTACCTTAACCGGACCGCTAGGCGGTATTCATTTTGCGATTAATTGGCAGCAAACAAAATGGGTTTATGGTTTTGGGAGTGATATCAGTTTTGCCGATATTCGTGGTGAAAACACGCTTTTTTCGGGTATAGGTGGAATCAACGGTCAAGCGATTGCAAGATATCTTATCACTATTTTTGGCAGAATAGGCGTAACAGTCAATCGTTCACTACTGTATGTAAAAAGTGGGGGAGCGATGCTAAATACCAAATACAATTTAAATGGCAATACTGGTGCATTAACTTTAGGCAATGATAGTCAAACAAAAAATACCTGGGGTTGGGTTAATGGGATTGGTATTGAACATGCTTTCAACAACCATTGGACGACCAATGTGGAATATGATTATGTTTTTTTAAAGGAGCGCGTGTTATTTCCGTCCATTACACTAATTAATAATTACCGTATATCTGTTAATCAACATATGCATATTTTTAGGT
>CAYXLV010000119.1:0-6184 GCA_964465995.1 uncultured Coxiellaceae bacterium
TCAAAGGTGCGTGCGCGTTGTGCAAAAATATCCAGAATTAAATCAGTGCGATCAACGACTTTACACTTGAATAAACGTTCTAAATTACGGCCTTGTGCTGGCGTGAGTTCATGATTAAATAACACCACATCAGCTTCATGCACCTGCACAGCTTGAGTTATCTCATCAGCCTTACCACGACCCACAAAATAATTTGGGGTTGGCTTACTGCGCTTACCCGTCACCACTGCTAGGGTTTCCACACCAGCCGAATTTGCCAGCTCCTGAAATTCAACCAATGCATCTGGCGGTGTTTGCATAAAAAGTTCGATTTGCACTAGAATGGCCCGCTCACCGCCGCGATGACGTTCTATAAAAAATTGACTGGCATCTTTCATACCAATTGGCCATTTTCTAACGTTAAAATGCGATTCATTTTATGTGCTAATGCTTGGTTGTGGGTGACCACAATAAAACTGGTATTGAGTTCTTGGTTTAAACGTAACATTAATTCAAAAACATGCTCCGCCGTTTTTTGATCGAGATTACCAGTCGGTTCATCTGCCAACACGCATTGTGGTTCGGTCACTAGTGCACGCGCGATGGCAATGCGTTGGCGCTCACCACCAGATAGTTCACCAACGCGATGCTTAAGCCGATGCGCTAATTCAACTTTACTAATAATATCCTCAGCTTTAGCCACTGCTTCACGTGGCGCAACACCACGAATCAGCAAAGGCATGCACACATTTTCTAAGGCATTAAATTCAGGTAATAAATGATGAAATTGGTACACAAAGCCTAAGTAACGATTGCGCAATTTGCCTTTGGCTTTTTCACTAAGCTTGGCGAGGTCTTGGTTCATTACCAAAACTTGCCCAGCACTCGGTTTATCTAAACCGCCTAACAAATGCAGTACAGTACTTTTACCAGCGCCAGACATGCCAATAATTGCAACCAACTCACCTGCGGCCACTTGCACATTTAAGTTGTTAATCACATCAACTTTGATTTTTCCATCGGTAAAGGTTTTACCAAGTTGATGGCAAGCGATCACTGGAGGTTGATTACTCATAACGTAACGCCTCCGCCGGTTGCGTACGAAAGGCAATCGATGCTGGATAAATCGTTGCAATTAAACTTAACCCAAAAGCGATAACGCAAACGGTGACAATATCCGACAGCTGAATTCGCGAGGGCAAGAAATCAATAAAATACACCGAAGACGGAATTAATCGCACGTTAAAGGTGTTAACAATCCAGTTGTATAAGTCGGTCACATTTAACGCCAAAATAAGCCCAAACACTAAACCAATTAATGTTCCAATCATACCGACTACAGCACCTTGAATAATAAAGGTTGCCATAATAGTGCCCGGACTTGCGCCAAGCGTTCTTAAAATCGCAATATCCGCCCTTTTATCATTGACGACCATCACCAAGGTCGACACTAAATTAAAAGCTGCAATGCCGACAATAAATAATAAAATGACAAACAGCATGGTTTTTTCCATCGATAAGGCTTTAAAAAACGTGCCATATTGACGTGTCCAATTGGTCACAATAAAACTGGATTGCAACGCATGTTGTATTTTTAAACTGATCGGATCGGCTTGGTAAAGATTGTTTAATTTGACATGAAAACCGCTGGTGCTGGTACGCCCTGGGAATAATTTCGCCGCATCGTATAAGTTAATAAAGACAACACCACCACTAATGCCCAAACCGCTGCTGGCGGTAAAAATGCCAGAGACGGTGAATTGACGTGAACGTGGAAAAATACCGGCCAGTGTGACATTGGGTTGTGGTGTAAAGATATTAATTTTATCGCCAACTTTAGCATTCAAGCGATCGGCTAAAGCACCGCCTATCACAATATTGTATTTGCCGGCTACTAAACTATTTAAGCTTCCCGACACGACTTTTTGATAGAGCTTTGACACTTTACGCTCTTGTTGCGGCAAAATACCAAAAACTTCTACGCCATTAATTTCACTGCCCTGAATGATCAAGCCTTTACCAGAAACATAGGGTGCGGAGCCGGTGATGCCTGATATCTTTTCAATCTGCTGGTTGGTCTGCTGCCAATTGTCGGTGATTGGGTTTTCGCTCAACACCGTGACTTCAGGCGCCAATGCAAAAAACTGAGTGCGTATTTGATAATCAAAGCCATTCATCACTGACAAAACTGTGATCAATACCATCACGCCTAAGGCGATGCCGATCATCGATGCAAAAGAAATAAAGGAAATAAAGTGATTACGTCGCTTGGCGCGGGTATAGCGTAGGCCGATATATAGTGCTAATGGTCTTATCATGCGGGGATTTTCACATAAAAAATGACTAAGGCCAAGCGTTTAAATTCGCACGGTTTGTATGGGATTTGTTCAAAGCCCATGTGGTTCCGTTGAGTGGGTGCTCTTGTGGCAAATGGGCGGCCTTTTGCGGCGGCAGCTTGGGCCATAGCCAATCGATATATTTTGTTAAGTCTGGCATTTGGCGCACAATTCTACGGAGTAATTCTTGACGACGACTGGTACTCGCTTGTGCTTTTGCAGCCAGGGCATTGAGTTGATCAGTCACTTGTTGTAAGCGTTGTCGATCAATCTGACCGGTTTTAATTGCATTCACAATCACATCGATCCCAAGCTTACTTTCACGCCATGCTTGACGATCAAATTCAATCAGCTGTTCTAGATAGGCTCGTGTGGGGCCAGCCAGTGCTGCTCGTGATTTTTCAGGAATATAATCGACCATTTTATTGAGATAAGCTGTGATGTTCGCGCGGTCTTGGTTTTGTAATACTGATTCGCTTTTGGGTGAGCCCATGTGATTCACTAAATCATTTATTAGATACAGCATGTGCGGGTCGGTAGTGACATAAGTTTGCTTGTAATAAACATCCCAATCAAAACCCACTGTCGAAAGTTGGTCAAGTGAGGCGGCGGTTTTGTAATATTGGCTGGGAATTGAGGGTAATACAAAGTGCAATTTAGCTAACGCTTCCAGCAACTCAGTGGTTGCTGCTTTACCGTTGGCTAAAGTGAAGGTGCCTTGAAAATTATTGAGCTTTTGATACGCATCGCGTAATTGATTGAGGGCGTATTCGGATGTGAATTCAATGTTAGCAATCTCTACTAATAAACGGATGCCTTCCGGCTGGGTGGTTGCTTGCAGTTGTGACAATATATGATGCAATGCAGGCGCTTTTTCTTCGACTGGCATTTGGCCAATGGATTTAAGTTCTTCGGTAATATTTGGCATAAATGATGGGGTCATATCACTGCCAGGAGCGTCGTTATTGGAGTCGGATGAAATAGAATGGTGAGTCACAAAGATAGAAACCGCTAGGGCAAGCGCAATAATTAAAAAGCGTAATTTCTTCATATATCAGTCCTTGATTTGATGGTAAGCACTAATGCTTTGTTAGGCATTCTAACACAGGAATTTTGAATGGCGGAAATCCAAATATTTTTTGAGTGCGAGACTAGATAGCCCTAATCGGAAAAGTCGATCGCCCATCAAAATTTACTGCAAGTGCTAAAACCATTATGTGCTCGATGCGATTTTGTGGAGTGCGAGGTCTGAAAATATTCAAATACCCGGTATCTATTGCAAAATACTTACAGATTGGGATTAGAAAAACAAAGAAAACTCGGTTTTGATCTAGCCTACGATTAGTCACCCAACTCGGCCTTTTTAATCCCAAAAAAACTTCATCAAATATGTCAATATCAATATTATGTTGATTCCAATGATTGAAGGAGAGCTCAATTCTCTGCCTAAAACGTATTGCCGTTCCTGCTTGACGCCCAAGCCAACGATTTTCAAGACGAGTTCTAAGGGAAATTACAACATGTTTAGACAACTGCTTATCGTACTCCACTTGCGGCCAAAGTCGTTGTTCTAATGTGGTAGGTTCATTTTTGAGGTTTACATATATTAAATCGCCGCCAAGCCAAAACGACCAATTGTCTAGCTGGTAATATGCAGAAGACCGAATAAAATATTGTTCCATGCGAGTAGGATTAGTAGGAAATCGCGCCTGATTCATTAAATCATAATGCCACGGGCTACTTTGACGGAAAGGACCACCAATATCAAAGCCAACCCAACTAGAATAACGAGAGGTGAAATTTGCAAAGCAGATGGAATTTGTCAATATTAATAAAATAGCCGCTCTTGTGAAATAATATTTTAATCTCACCACCTTAGCTTTTAATAAAATACTCCAACAATTCAAAAGCTGGTACCAACTGTGCAATATATAATTCGTTTATCATATTTCTTGTTATTTGGTTGTGTCAAGTTAAGGGCAAAGACGCACCTGTTAATTGTCTCATTGGCTCACTTAACTAGATGATTTTTAAAGCTGTTAACTCTAGGGCGGGCTAGCTGGCGTCTCATTTAAGGGAGTATATAAAAAAATTCAATGTAATTTCTTACTAGTTTTATAAAAATTTTAATGAGCCGCCTATAGAGATCAAAAATAAATTAAATGAGACAGCAATAAGTTTGAATCACTACAACCAATGTAAAAAGGCGGTTCAACCATGAGCACTTGAGGTTGATTTAATATGCCTTACGCATAAACTGTTCAACTTCATCAATGTTGATACCAAGATACCATGTCGATTTTACAGAATCTTTAATGGCATTTTCTAGTAATATTGATTTTTCACCAACAGTCTTACAACGCCTAAAAGCGTCATACTGATTAAGCGTCAACCATTTTTCTACAATTTTGCCTTCTAATTGTATCAACTGATCTATAGTCGAAATGGAGTGCTGGCTTTTTTTATCAATCTGTAATGAAGCCTTGTATTCGTACGATTTTGGCATGAAACATCCATGATTTTGTTGATAATATTCCTCAAGTATTCTTGCCACGGACATGACGCCTTTATGTGACATTGGCATCATACCCCCACTTCGGTAACTTTCCTTAGACTGTTTCAAAAAGCTAAAAGGCTCGATTTCTTCTTTACCATGCTCGGAATCACTGCTATTGTCGTTATCAAACGACTTTTTCATTTTAAATTTTTCAGAAAGATAAGTTTCACTAAGAAATTCTTGAAAAGTTTGTTTTTTGTTTCTCACAAAAATCTCATAGAACGTGTATTCATAACTAATAATCAAATCAAGACACATTTGATTGATGATAAGTGAGCTTGGGTTACGTAAGACTTCCACACCCAGCAATAATTGCGTCAATGTTGCGATAAATTCATTAAATTGTTGTAAATCATAATTGAGTATAGTATCAGAATAACTCTGGTTAAAGTATAATTTTTGACCATTTATTGCTTGCCTAATTGATTTAGCAAAAATCTCGTCTGTAATCATAATTCTGTATTTTTCGTGAAAATTTTGTTGTATGTTTGTCATGGCTTTATAGATAGCATCATAACCTTCGATATTCGTCATCCAACTTTGGCGATTTTGTGCACCTCTTGAGATTATACTGCGCTCTATAGCTTGGGAGTTACATGATTTAAAAAACCAACTGCGTATAGTTTCTTGCTTTCCTGTCTGGTACAAATCAAAATCATCTAAATTCCTGATCCTTCGTTTATCAGAACGATTTGATTGAAGTAAGTTTCTGACAAAATTTTGTGCATCAATATTTTGCAATGTGCAAGTTTCTGGTAGAACCTCTCGTTTAGGTTTTAGCTGCTGTAACTCTTCAATTAATGTCGTTGAAATTAATTCCTCATTTATGCATTCATCCCACGAGCTAAACAAAATTGCCTGATCATTATCACCAGCTTCAATAGCATTTACGCGCAAGTCACTAGCTATATCATAGGTTAGGGTAAAGATTAAATCTTCAAATGGGCTCAGCACGGCTTTTTCATTATTACCGGATAGGGCTTTGTAAAAATTATTGGCCATTTTGTAGCAGTTACTAACTGCTTTGTTATAGTTATCTTTTAAATCCCGAAAGTATGTTAATGAAATTTCATATGCATCAAAAACAACATGACTATTATTCGCAGAAATTTCCTTTTCACATTTTTTAAAAGCGTGGATTAATAATCTATGTATAGTGTTTTTAATAGCTTGTTCCAGGTATTCTTTAAATTGCTTAGTACGCTGCTCTTTATCGTCAAGACCTATAACGTATCCATTAGTATCGCGGTAAAGAGCCCTTGAATTTTTGTTATTTAGCACAGCAATTCCTAAGGCATGCACTGTGCAAGAG
>CAYXLV010000120.1:0-6172 GCA_964465995.1 uncultured Coxiellaceae bacterium
AGATTAGATCGCGCAAGCACAAAACAGCCACAGCCCGCACAAATAACAACACGTCACTTTATCAATTTATTCAAAAACGGCACCAACACAAAACTAAAAACAGTTAAACCAATCGCCAGCAATCCATACCAAGTAAAAGCATGCCCATAAATCAAAGTCGCCTGTAAATTAGTCGCCGTTTTCGGCACCGCAGCATACGTAGCTAGACCACTGCCAATCGCAAAAGCCGCCGCCAGTGCTAAAAACCAAATACCCATCATCATTCCCACCAAATGTTTGGGAGCGAGCATAGTAATCATCGATAACCCAATTGGCGAAAGCAGCAACTCACCAACCGTTTGCAAACCATAGCTTGAAATAAGCCACCAACCCGACGTAATCCCATTGTGATTCCAATACGTTGAGGCAAACCCAATCAGCAAAAACCCAAACGCCATAAACAAAACACCCAATGCAAATTTCATCGGAATCGATGGGTTTTTACCTTTGCTGGCTAAACGAATCCAAAGCTTACTCAAAATAGGACTCAATACAATAATAAAAAACGGATTATAAAACTGAGTAAACTCAGCATTAATATGAAACCCAAGCAAATTTTTATTCATGCTGCGCGCTGCATATAAAATAAGCGAAGTAAAGGTCTGGTTATACAGTGCCCAAAAACCAACAGATATCGCAATCAACACTAACGCTGCCAACATCTTCCGTTGTTGCTCTTTAGGCTCTTTGAATAAGAAATACAACACGGTTGCAATAAACAAAGCACTCACCACGCCAAGGATGGCGTCTGTTGCTAAAGGAAACGCAAAGGTTTCATGAAAGATCAGTACAGCAACCACCAGGCTGGCATAAAACAAAGCATTAAATTTGAATCGTGTTAAAGCATCTTTTAAGAGAGGACTATTGCAAGGCGTCGTGCCATGGTGTTGTAAACGCGATTTCCCAGAAATAAAAATAATCATACCAAACAACATCCCAATCGCTGCTGTCGATAAACCACTATGCCAACCATAAGCAGCGACCATTGCGCCAATAAATAACGGTGGGATTAAAGAACCAATATTGATCCCCATATAAAAAATCGTAAAGCCTGCATCACGTCGTGAATCACCCGGTTCATACAGCGCACCCACAATACTCGACACATTCGGTTTAAATAAACCATTACCGACGATCAAAATACTCAAACCCACAAAAAAATAATATTCACTCGGTAATGCCGTGAAGATATAACCCAGCATCAATAAAAAACCACCAACAATAATGGAACGTTGAAAGCCCAAAAATTTATCAGCTAAATAACCACCGATCGGCGGTGTCAGGTATAACATCGAGCTAAAAGTGCCATAGAGTAGGTCTGATTTTGCGTCGGAAAAGCCAAGGCCTTTGGCCATATAAAGTACAATGACAGTTTGTAGCGCATAAAAACCAAAGCGTTCCCACATCTCAGTGAAAAAAAGTAAATACAGGCCTTTGGGGTGTTGTGACATAACTACCTAATACATGAACAGGAGAAGGTTTAATTTGGGTGAAAATGACAGCGCTGTCAACTCAAAGTGCTGGTGAGGGTAAAAAAAACCCCAGCATGGCTGGGGTTTTAAACAAACGCTTAATGACTTACAGAGCAAATCCATAAGCAGCACCAAACAGTAACGAGAACACGTGAACACGTGATTGCGCGTCAAAGAAAGTTGGTGTTGTGTTAACCGTAATAGGGTCGAAGTTAACACGAGAGTATGTGTAGTAGTTGCCTTCCATAAAAATTGTGAAGTGATCATTAACGGCTACTTTAACACCCGCACCAAACACCATGCCGCCGCGGAAGATATCAGTCGCTTGGTTTACCGAGCTATTGCCGCCGCCTAAGTCACCAAAAATCTGGTTACGTAATCTTAGGTTTGCAAAAGTCACACCTAAACGGAAGTAAAATAAGGTTCTTGCAGACACAAAGTAACCTGGTGTTAGCACTAAGTTAATCATGTGTTCAAGCGCAAAGGAGTAATGAACATTAGCAATGTTAGTACCATTGTTGTTGATAACAGCTAGCTGGTCTTTGCCTGCAGTACCGCCCGAGTTAAACAGCATTTCTGCTTGAATGCCGATGTAGTAGTAGTGGTGGATCGGCGCACCAAAACCTAAAAAGACACCGCCTAAGAAATCCTGTTGGACGATTTGGTCAGGAAGGTTATATGTCGTACCTGCAACCGTGTTACTTAAGTTGCGATTATCTTCTGCACGAATATAACCACCTTCAGCACCGAAGTAAAAACCATCAAATGCTTGTTTGGAGTCTCTAGCGAGATGTGGTGTGGCATAGTTTTTGTGATACGCATTTGCGATATTGAAAGGTAGAAAAATGCACAGCAAGAGCGCGCATATTTTAACCGATAATTTGGGTAGTCCCTTCATAGTAACTTTTCCTTTATTGTTGTCGTGTGTTCTATTAAACCCCAATGGGAGTCTATTTATTTTTCCAATTTAGAATTACATGGTGAACGCGTAAGCCGCACCAGCTAATACTGTGAAAACATGCACTCGGGCTTGTTGTTCAGAAAAAGCTAAATCTGCGCCATTTATCTCCGCACCAGGTAGAAAAACGCGAGAGTAAGTGTAGTAGTTGCCTTCTGTAAATACAGTAAAATGATCATTGATGGCTACTTTAACACCAACACCAAACAATAAGCCTCCACGAAAAATATTCAAAGAAGCACTAGTCAGAGGGCTGAGGGTGGCTGTAGGGAAGTAAGCGTAGTTAAATCTCAAGTTGGCAAATGTGGCACCTAATCGGAAGTAAAACAATGTGTTTGGTGATAGAAAAAAACCAGGTGTTAACACAATATTTATCATATGCTCGAGAGAGAATCTGTTATTGGTGACACCATAAGTGTTGTCATCACGGGATGACTTGAAAATTTCATTTGAGCCAACTGTTGCAGCTGAGTTAAACAACATTTCAACTTGAAGACCGATGTAGTAATACAAGTGAACCGGAAAGCCAAAACCAAAAAACACACCACCTAAAAAGTCGTGTTGTACCAGTAGGTCAGTATAGTTTTGGGCAGTGTCGCTAGTGGTCACTTGGTATTGACGATTGTCTTGAGCTCGAATATAACCACCTTCAGCACCGAAATAAAATCCAGTAAAAGCAGCTTTTGAATGCCGCGCTAAATGAGGTTTGTCGTAGTTTTTATGGTAGGCGTTTGCCATAGTGAATGGCAAAAAAATGCACAGCAAGATTGTGCAAATCTTAGTTGCAAGTTGCGGTAGTCCTTTCATGAGGTTGTCCTTTTTGTATTTCCTAAAAAAAATTTGCTATATAGGTAAGCGGGTAAAAATCTAACACAATCAATTACTCAATTTCAATAATTGCTTTTGCTAAAAAAAAAGCCACCTCTAGTATAGTGGCTTTTTTACAAAACAGAGAGCGTTAGAGCCAATACACAAACACAAATAACAACAACCAAATCACATCCACAAAATGCCAATACCAAGACACGGCGGCAAATCCAAAATGATCCTTCTGGTTAAAATCACCGCGAAACATTCGATAAAAAATAACACATAACATCACCACACCAACCGTAACATGCGCTGCATGAAATCCAGTCAATGCAAAAAAAGTCGTCCCATAAATACCAGCCGTTAAGCGCAAACCTTTTTGCGTATAAGCAATCCAGTACTCATGTGCCTGCAGCATCAAAAAAGCAACACCCAAAATAATTGTCGCTGCTTGAAACACTTTCATGCGTAAACGATTTTCTTGAACCACCGCCCAATGCGCAGCAGTAATGGTTGCACCACTCGCTAATAACACCGCTGTATTGATCGCAGGCAACCCCCAGGCGGCCATAACGGCACTCGGTGCTTGAAACTGCTTGGGATCAGGCGTACGAAACAGTGGCCAAGTGGCATGAAAATCTGGCCACAATAGCAAGTGCGTCATTTTGCCACTACCCCAACCGCCTAACCATGGCACTGACAACACGCGCGCATAAAAGAGAGCGCCAAAGAAAACAGCAAAAAACATCACCTCAGTAAAAATAAACCACAGCATTCCTTGGCGAAAGGATTGATCAATTTTTGGATCATTTAATTTACCAGCACGACCTTCCTTTATCACCGCACCAAACCAACCATACATCATGATTGCTAAAAACAATGCACCTACTAAAAATAAATAAGGCCCTACCGCTTTTTTATGCAACCAATTCACCGCACCGAGCAACATCAGAAATAGCGACACCGAGCCCAAAATTGGCCAGCCACTGGGTGCTGGCACATAATAGGATCCTGTTTGATGGTCTGACATACTGCTTCCTCTTACCGTCGATTAATTAATCTTGCCACGCTGTTTATTGGTCACGGGCTTCAGTGATTTAAATAAGGTATACGATAACGTGATTTCATGAATATGTTTTGGCAGCGTGCTATCCAAATGAAATATCAAGGGCATATTCATCGATTGATGCGCTTTTAAAGTTTGCTGATTAAAGCAAAAACATTCGGTTTTTTTTAAATGCGCTGCGGCAAGACTTGGGGTGACACTTGGCACTGCTTGCACGGTCATGGTGGTATTAGAATTATTCTTAGCAAAATAAGTCACCTTCGCATTTTCACCCGGATGCAATTCAATTTTTTTAACGGTTGGTCGAAACTCCCAGGGAAGGTTAGCGTTGTTAGTTGCTAAAAACTGCACGGTAATTGTGCGTGATGGATCAACGAGTGCTGTACTGTTAACAGCAGTGTCGCTAGTTTTGCCATTAATGCCCCAAGCTTGGCAAAGCACATTATATAAAGGCACTAACGCATAACCAAAGCCAAACATAGCAATCACAATAAGTGATAAAACAATCACAATCCGTTTATGGCTACGTGCTTTATTCGGCATGCTTAATCAACCTTCGGTGCTGTGGTCCATGTATGATAGGGCGCGGGTGTGGGCACTTGCCATTCTAACCCTTCGGCACTTTCCCAGACGTCTTCAGGCGCAGGTTGGCCTTTGCGAATGGTATGAATGACATTAAATAAAAACAGCAGTTGCGACAATCCAAAAATAAAGGCACCAACAGTCGCCATCATATTAAAATTAGTAAACTGCAAAGCATAATCAGGAATACGTCGCGGCATTCCAGCCAACCCCAAAAAATGCATTGGAAAAAAAGTAATGTTCAGTGAAATAACGCTTAACCAAAAATGCCATCGGCCTAAACGTTCGCTCATATAACGCCCACACCATTTTGGCATCCAATAATAAATTGCGGTGAATACCGCAAAAACAGAGCCGGGCAATAAGACATAATGAAAATGGGCGACCACAAAATACGTGTCTTGATACTGATAATCGGCAGGTACAATTGCTAACATTAATCCAGAAAAACCACCGATGGTAAACATAAATAAAAACCCAAGTGCAAATAACATCGGCGTTTCAAAAGAAATAGCACCGCGATACAGGGTAGCTGTCCAGTTAAAAACTTTAATCCCCGTTGGAACAGCAATTAACATAGTGGCATACATAAAAAAGGCAGCGGCTACAAAAGGAATCCCAGTGGTAAACATATGATGCGCCCACACCAGGTATGACAAAATCGCAATACTGGCTGTTGCGTAAATCATAGAAATACGCCCAAATAAGGGCTTACGTGAAAACGTCGGTAAGACTTCAGAAATAATACCAAAAGCGGGAAGAATCAGTACATACACTTCAGGGTGAGCAAAAAACCAAAATAAATGTTGAAATAATAAAGGGTCACCGCCACCGGCGGCATTAAAAAAACTCGTTCCAAAATGGCGATCCGCTAACACCATTGTCACGACACCGGCAAGCACCGGCATAATCCCCAGCAATAAAAAAGCCGTAATAAACCAACTCCACACAAACATCGGCATTTTTTTATACGTCATGCCCGGTGCCCTTAAATTCATAATCGTGGCAATAATATTGATCGACGCCAAGATAGATGACAATCCCATAATATGAATCGCAAAAATCATATAGTCAGTGCTAGGTGGCCCATAGGTCGTCGACAGCGGTGCGTAAAATGTCCAACCGTAATTGGGTGCCGGTCCATCCATAAATAATGTGCTGCCGAGCAAAATAAAAGCAAACGGCAATAACCAAAAACTCCAGTTATTTAAACGCGGTAACGCCATATCCGATGCACCAATCATC
>CAYXLV010000121.1:0-6133 GCA_964465995.1 uncultured Coxiellaceae bacterium
TTTTATTTTTTGGATTGAGATTTTTACGTTACGTATATTAAATTAAAACCGAAGCCTATCTTTTTAGGCAACCTCTCACTCGCGTTCGTGGCTCGGTTACCAAAACCTTCTGCCAGCGCATGAAAACCGAGCCACGAACGCCAGTGAGAGGTTGCGCCAGAATAAACATTTATAATGGTGTTTTTAAAATGCTTTAACCTGACCAGCACCAACAGAAAACTTTTGAATAACAATCGTGAAAAATTTTTATTTTTTGGATTGAGATTTTTACGTTACGTATATTAAATTAAAACCGAAGCTTATATTTTTGGGCAACCTCTCACTGGCGTTCGTGGCTCGGTTACCAAAACCCGCTGCCAATGCATGAAAACGGAGCCACGAACGCCAGTGAGAGGCTGCCCAAGAATAAACATTTATAATGGTTTTTTAAAAACGCTTTAGCCTGCCCAGCACCACTAACAAAAATCTCTTGAATACCAGTCTTGAACATAATATGCCATTCGCCGCCCTTGCTCATCAATGATATATCGCACAACAGGATATATCATAATCTTATTCCAAATGTATCGAGTGCTACCATGCCTCGTCCATATTTTTTTACGATGCCGAACATTTTCAAAGTCTTTGTATTTTAAATCTCTCGTTATGTAAATTTTAATTTTTGTCATTACTTTTTCTGGTGGCTGATCTGCGCGCAGCAAAATATGCACATGATTACTTCTTACATGAGCCGCAATCAATTCCCATCCACAAAGCCTACAAGTATTTACAATGCTATCCAAAGCAATTTTCCTTTGCTTTGCGCTTAATAAAAACTCATTTTCTTTTAATGACTCTCTAGCCGACACATTAATTTTTTCACTGGCGCTTATCTGTTGCGGGCTTCGACTAAGTCGACTACCCAAAATCGCCCCTCTCACGTCACCATGCAGTCTAACGCCATAAGTGCTAAAAGTAAGAAAATAAGCTTCAGCAAAATATTTTGTCTCCTGCTGCATTCCAGCCACTCCACCCATCTACGAGTTTCATCATTCTTGCATCTTAAGCAGCCTGTTTCATTACGGGAAACTGAATTTTTTTTGAAATTATTTAATGACAATCATGACACCTGCGTGTTGGCTTCTATTCGTCGCGTGATTCACCTTAATCACCAACCAATATTTAATTTTAACTATACCAACAGGCTTAAGTGTACAGTTTTAAACCCTGGTGAAATCGCCAAAATGCATATATTTATCCTTGCCACTTAAAAATAACTTTATAAAATAGTGATGCGATGATAAAAAAACATAAAAAGCAGAGAAAAAAATGAAAAACCCACCGATAACTGACAACAACAAGGATATCTTTGAATTTGATAAAGGCACCGATGAAGTATATATAAACTTGTTCAAAAATATATTTTTCAAAGACTCCGATATGCTTTCTGAAATTCTATCCTGGCTTGATGATCAAAAAAACATTGCCAGCCTGAAGCTAACCAGTAAATTTTTCAATGAAATACTAAGCGACGAAAAATACTCCTTTGAAAAAAGGTTAACTAAACTTACTGTGAATCAATTAGGCAGGCAAGCAGAAAATTTACTGCAATTAAACGAGCCTAACATGCTGCTATTAGCGGAAGATTCAAATAATTTTTTATTTAAATACGGTCCAACCAACTCTCTAATGCTGGAAGGCAGCGACAACCCATTTGCCGTCAGGGAAGGAATTACCCGCCAACGCTTACTCAATCGTAACATGCGACGCTCTGCGAATACTATTTCCAGCATGCTGTTAATGGTAGGAGCCATTATGTTGGTTATGTTTGATGATAGCAACATAAAACTCCTACCAGCTATTCTGCTTGTATTATTAGCAGGCATATGGCAAATATTGAGCTGTTGCGAACATGCCCCTTGCATTAATGATCCTAACCCTAACGCATCATTCGCGAGCAGATCATCTCTGCTAATGCAGATTTTGATTCATTGTATTTTAGTTGGCCCAGCACCTATAATCACATTTTTCCAACTAACTTGCATAAATAATAGCGCAAAATCGAGGGCAAGAACTCATGATTGGGCGCCTACCAATATTACTATTAAAAAGTTATCTCATACTCTTAAGATGCAGGAAATGCTTTTAAAGAAAATGCAAGATAAAATTAAAGATGGCTCTGTGGCAATTATAAATGAGGATGACAAAAAGCCGGCTGAAAAAACGCTTAATGCTTTGTTAAAAAATATCTCAACTTATCTAGAACTTCTAACAGCATCAGATCAAGTTGATACTGAAACCAAGATGAATATCAATGATAATAGTCCGCTTCTTTCAGACGACAACTCACCAAATACCCAGGATATGAATCTGCAAAAAACAAAACAGACCACATCATTAGTTGACCCTGCAAAATTAAATTACAATCAGGTTATTAATTTTTGCATTAATATAAACATGTTAATGAAAGAAGATAAATTGGATTCTTTAAAAGAGAATGTTACGAATTTTATGGCAAAGTCTAATTGCTTTTTTGTACCAACAAAAAATAAGAATGAAGCATCTGATTCATCTAAAGATCGTGAGCCTCAACTTTCTCAATAAAGTTGGTGAAAAATATTTTTGAGTTGTGCGATAAAGTTGCACGCTTAAACTTACCCATAAGCTAGCAAAGAAAGTTTGTCATTATTTTTTGTGGTTTTTGCCTTTTAGGTAATGAGCATTGAATTAAAACCGAAGTTTGTCATTTTAGGCAACCTCTCACTGGCGTTCGTGGCTCCGTTTTCATACGCTGGCAGACGGTTTTGGTAACCGAGCCACGAACGCCAGTGAGAGGCTGCCCAAGAATAAACATTTATAATGGTGTTTTTAAAATGCTTTAACCTAACCAGCACCAACAAAAAAATCTTTTGCCTCCTGCTGCATTCGACCCATTCCATTTATCTACGAGTTTCATCATTCTTGCATCTTAAGCAGCCTGTTTCATTACGGGAAACTTAAGCTTTTCTAAATTGCTTTAATGCGCCTGCGCATTGGTTTATACTCGTTGCATGATTAGTATTTTTGATATGTTTTCTATTGGCGTTGGGCCTTCAAGTTCACACACCGTTGGGCCAATGCGTGCAGCATGTGCTTTTGCAAAGAGCGTGGAGCAGATTCTTGATAAGATTAGCCGTGTGCAAATTACTTTATACGGATCTTTAGCTTTTACTGGCATTGGTCATGCAACGCATAAAGCTATTTTAATGGGTTTGGAAGGTGAATTGCCTGTTAGTATTGATCCCGATATTATTAACCCACGTACCGAAGCCATCATCAATGAACAGTCTTTAAACTTCCTGCATAAAAAAATCATTCACTTTAATTACAACCAAGATTTAATTTTCAATTACACTGAACAACTGGATTACCATTCTAACGGTATGCGTTTCCAAGTGTTTAATCAAAATGACGAAGAAATGAATAACGCCATTTATTTTTCAATTGGCGGCGGCTTTATTATTAATGAAAAAGAAATTAATCAACTGCCAGAGGTGGCTGGCAATTCGGTTCCCTTTCCATTTACTTCAGCTGCAGAACTACTCGCGTATTGCGAACAAGAACAATGCTCTATTCCCGATATTATTATGGCCAACGAAAAAACCTGGCGCTCTGAAAAAGACGTTAACAAAGATGTATTAGCCATCGCCACGATTATGGAAGATTGCATCAACAAAGGTTGTCGTACTGAAGGTATTTTACCTGGCAGTATCGGCGTGCGCCGTCGCGCGCCACCGCTGTATCAACGCTGCTTAAAACGCGGTGAACCTGGTCCCAACCATCCCGATATGATGAGCTGGTTAAACGCTTTTGCACTTGCGGTTAATGAAGAAAATGCAGCCGGTGGTCGCGTTGTGACGGCACCCACGAATGGCGGCGCAGGCGTTATTCCTGCGGTTTTAAATTACTATAAATATTTTTGTGAAAATGCCACTCAAGCTGGCGTGATTCGATTTCTATTAACTGCAGGTGCCATTGGTATTCTTTATAAAAAGAACGCTTCTATTTCAGCAGCCGAGATGGGTTGCCAAGGTGAAGTGGGGGTGGCTTGCTCGATGGCTGCTGGCGGTCTTGCTGCAGCATTGGAAGGCAGCATTTATCAAATCGAAAATGCTGCGGAAATTGGTATGGAACATAATTTAGGTTTAACTTGCGATCCAGTTGCCGGGCTGGTGCAAATTCCTTGTATTGAACGCAATGCGATTGGTGCTGTTAAAGCAGTCAATGCAGCAATACTAGCATTAGCAGAAAGCGGCCAACATAAAGTATCGTTAGACATGGTAATTAATACCATGCGTGAAATTGGTCACAATATGAATTCCATCTATAAGGAAACTTCTAAAGGTGGGCTAGCCGTTAACGTTCCGGAATGCTGAACCACATTCACTCAGCTTGAAAAGGCACCACTTCAATTAATGGCGCTTTAATTGCGGCACGCAATGTATCAATATTTTCTTGCAAATACGGCATCATTGGCTCAATACAATTTGCCACCCAACCCGCTAACGGCACACCGGCTTGCACAATCGATTGATAAGATAAAATCGCATGATTCAAACAACCCAAACGCATACCCACCACTAAAATAACCGGGAAATTAAGCGCCTTGGCAAAATCAGCAAAGCTATGCTGATCGTTAATCGGCACCGTCCATCCACCGGCGCCTTCAACTACTATCACATCCGGTTGCAAAGTATCAAGCTGCTTAGCAGCTTGTATAAGTTGTTCAATGCTTATAGTTATTTGCTGCTGTGCTGCTGCAATATGCGGTGCAATCGGCGGTGCAAAAGCAAACGGATTAACTAGCTCATAAGGACAAGCAATCGATGCGGCTTGTTGCAGCGCTAATGCATCCTCATTGCGCAAACCATTGGGTGTTTTTTCACAACCAGATGCAATAGGTTTAAAACCTAAAGTTTTTTTGCCCGTTTTATTCAGCTGCTCCAACAAACGTGTGGCGACAAATGTTTTACCAATATTCGTATCTGTTCCCGTTATAAAATACCCTTGCATATTAATCTCTCTTATGACAAAAAATATAAATAATTTCATAACTCAGCGGCAACTGACCATTGCGATGACGATAGCTCTCGTATGCATCAATAAATTGCTGAAAACGCTTTTTCCCCATTAAGCCAAGGCGTTGTCCTTTTAAAACAGTGCTGGTCCCAATTTCTTTTAAACTTAGCAACAATGCTTTAACGTCGTCGTAATATAAAGTGATCGTTTTTTTAGTGACTTTAATATGACTAAAACCCGCGCGCTCTAATTTTTTGGCCACATTATTGTCGGATAACTGCTGATTAGCATGTTGATACGTATCGACTTGCTGCCACACAGACTTTAATTCTGCTAGCGAATTCTCTCCCACCAAAGAGCAAGCAAAACAAGCACCCGGTTTTAGCACTCGCAACACCTCTTGCAAGGTTGCATCAAAATCTAAACTCCACTGCAATGCCAAATTAGAAAAAATCACATCAACTTGGCCATCACGCAATGGCATATTATCAAAATCTGCATTTAACTTTTGTACTTTATTCGCTGTAGTTTGTTGCAACATTGCTAACGCAATATCCAGTGATACGACTTGACTGTCAGAATAATGCTGCTGCAAACATTCCGAAAAATAACCCGTCCCCGCACCGACATCTACCAAATACTCTACCGCCGTTAATGACATCGCTTTTAATTGGCATAATAACTCATGCCCAACATGCATTTGCAATAATGCTTTTTGGGTATATGCATTCGCCGCCAAATTAAAGGAGCGCATAATACGTTTTTTTGTGAGCTCTTTATCACTGTATAAATTGACTGACATCATTAAACAATCTTTGTGGATGAGTTAATGGAATAATATGCCCAGCATCGGCATAACGCGTAATCTGCGCAGACGGCAGCCATGTTTGAATTTTTTCTGCCACTGCAATCGGCACTAATGGATCATGCTCTCCTAGTATATAGTTAACCGGCAGCGTCACCTGTGAAATGGCTTGGCGCAAATCAGTTTCTAATAAAATCTGCAAACCACCTTGCAATGCCGCAACTGCTGGCAACTCACCTTGTAAAAAATCATTTTGCAATAAACGAATATAATGCCGCGCATTAGTAACAC
>CAYXLV010000122.1:0-6104 GCA_964465995.1 uncultured Coxiellaceae bacterium
GCTAACACTAGTGTGTTGACGCCCGCATAAAAATGACTCAGACGCTTCTCTACTTTAGCAGTAAAATTAGCGTCTCCGGCACCAATGCCTTCGTCCATTAATAAAACATCAGGCTCCAAAGATGTCGCCAATGCAAAACTTAAACGCGTTAACATACCAGCCGAATAAGTACGCATCGGCAGGTGAACATAATCTCCTAGCTCACTAAAATCGATAATATCTTGCTGCTTTGATTGAATTTCTTGCTTTGACATTCCTAAAAACATACCGATGGTATAAATATTTTCAAAGCCGGTGTCATCGAGATCCATACCCAGATTAATGTTAAACAATGGCGTCACTCGCCCTCGACAAATACACGTTCCGTAAGTTGGCCGGTAGATACTAGCCAACAACCGTAACAATGTTGTTTTACCCGCACCGTTATGGCCTATCAAACCCACGCGATCGCCTTTTTCAACCTTAAAAGAGACGTTGGTTAACGCACTAACACACAATTTCTGTTGCTGATTACGCTTAATCTCACCGCCCAAGCGATTAACAAGTGTGCGGCGAAAACTTCTACTCGCATCAAAAACCGGAATTTCAACGGTAACATTTTTTAATTCAATCGTATTTTCCATAGCAGTCATAACCAATAAATGAGTTTGTGGTAGCTACGCTTTAAATAATGCATGGTGAAAAACCATCCTAATAATAAGATAGTCATATCTGCCACCCAACTTATCGGCCGCGCAGCCTCACCCAGCAACGGATAACGCACAACACTGATAAAGTGATAGATTGGATTTAGATCAACAATCAATTTTGCAATCCTTGTATGACCCAGCTGCGACTCAGCCCAAAAAATTGGGGTAACAAACATTGAAATTTGCAGCAAACTCGTTACCACTTGCTGTATGTCACGATACCTTGCACACAACAAACCCAGCGCTAACGCAATCCAAGTTGCATTTAATACCAGCAATAGGAAACCGGGCAAAACCAACAGTGTATAGTGATTGATTTGAACGTGAAAAAGTATTGCAACAACAATAAACACAACGATTTGATGAAAAAAAACCATGACATTGCGACTAACGACTACAAAAGCATACAAGCTATAAGGCATAGAAACTTGCTTCATATAAGCTTCCATTGCAATAAACGTTGAGCAAGAGTCTGTGACAATCACCGATAAAAAGGTCCAAACGATATACCCCGAACAAAAGAAAGGTAAATATTCATTAATGCGTTGATGCCAAAGCATCGAAAAAATAATCCCCATGGTGCCGATAAAAATGGCAATGCTGAGTGTTGTCCAAAAAGGACCAATCAGTGTTCTTCGATAGCGGCGGCGAATTTCTGCATACGCCAAGCTAAGCCAAAACTTCCATTTCTTACTGCCATCAACATAGTCTCTAACAGCAGTGGAAAAATGCGTATCAACCTGATCGCCCACTGGCTGCGCACGCAGCGCTGGGTCATTGACAGCCGAATTAATAACATCAGGCATAAAGACTCCTATCCTATATAACTCATTCCTTCACCGGCATCGACCGGTAGCATACAACCGCTAAACAACGGTGTTTTTTGATTGCACAGCATTTGAATAATCTGAATAAACTCTTCTGATTCTGTCATGCGCTTGGCTGGTAGTTTATCGACATACGCGGCAAAATCTCCTGGTTGATCTGCTTGAAACCGCGACATATTATTTCCCTCAGCCACAAAACTTCCCGGCGAAATGCCAGTAACAATCACACCCTCTGCAGCAAGGCTTCTGCCTAAACTTCTCACATAAGCCGCTAAGGCTGCTTTCGCAGTGTTATAAGCGACAGAACCATGAGCGGAGTGCGCTGCGGTAGACCCAATATGAATCACAACTCCACTACCCCGATCCAACATCGCTGGTAATAACTTACTATTAATCTGCACAATTGATGTTAAATTCACGTCAAGCAGCCGGCAGAAATCCCTCTTTGGCAACAAAGGGTCATGCATTTTAAATCCACCGCCTGCGCAATGAATAATAATATCGGGAATAAAATTTTGATTGATTAAATGATTCAGCACCTGATCTAATTCAAGCTCATTTGCTAAATCAACTGCATAAATAATGATTGAACTATGAATTGAATCCTGAATGGTTTGGAGCTTTTGTTTTGATTTAGAGAGCAAGCATAAATCAAATGACGCGTCGGCCAGCGCAAAGCTTAACACTCTCCCTAACCCAGACCCAGCGCCTGTAATTAACAACTTCCTTTTATGCATAAACACCCAGTGTCGCGTTGAACAACGAAATGATCCCTTGCAAGAGCGTGACACATCATAACACACAAAATAAAATCGAAAAGAGCTCTGCGCAAGATAAAAAAACAAACACCATAATGCAGAGCATACTTCTTGCTCCCACTGATAATTTCTTATAAGCTTCTGCCATATTCAAGGACTGCTCAAAAAAAGAATGAACGATATTTAAGGAAAAATAAAATCACATGGAATCCTGTGGTTTATCAAACGGACACAACGTGAGCTATTGCAGCCTAAGACAACCCTGGGAAAGCGACTTCAGCTGATTGGCCTTGTATTCAACGTTATCGTTAACAAACCATACGACCGCCTCAAATCAATTATCAATACTGCACCCAAAAATTCACGCGAGACACTGTATTTTTTTTATGATCTCGATGTAGAACCTATTACATATAACTTTTGTTGGGCATTAGCGATCGCAGAAGCAAAACGCAAGCGCCTTGGTCTTAAATACCTAAAGGTCATTATCGTTCCAGGCTCTAATAACGGACTGCGGCAAGAGGCGCCTGACTATCAAGCCTGCATCAATGATGATGCAAGACGGTGGCGAATTCATCATATAATATTGCCAACTCCCTCACTCCTCACCAACCCCACTAGTATTTATTTTTGCCACTCACGCGATGAAGCACTGTTATTGATGACAAAGCAAGCAAAAGCAATTTACCCAGATCACTACAGCGCAACCTTTCCAACCACTCATTTAGCGGCGGATGCATTGTCTTACGGCAAAGAATTCATGTGTTTTTGCGCCAGACCACAGGCGCTCGCTTATGTGTGCAAATGGCTCAAACAATATGCCAGTAATCGCAAAACCATTGTGATCACCTTAAGGCAGTTTGACTATTCACCCGAACGCAACAGCAACATTGCAGCATGGGCAACCTTTGCTGAAAATTTAGACAAAACAAAATTTTTTGTCGTTATTGTTCCCGACACTGAGAAAGCCACCGAACCCACTGCAGCAGCCCTAGCACCATTAAGCCATTTTGCACCAGCCAGCTGGAATATATCGCTACGCATGGCTTTGTATGAATTGGCCTATTTAAATCTGGGCGTTAATAACGGGCCAATGTCACTATGCTATCTCAATAAAAAATGCCGTTATATCAGCTTTAAGATGGTTTCCAACGATCCTTCATCGCCAGCATCGTTAGAAAACATGCAAAAAGATGGTTTTATTCCAGGTCAAGCACCGCATTTTTCCAATCAATTTCAACATTGGGTGTGGGGCGATGATAGTGTTAACGCCATCACTACAGCATTTAATAACATGCATCACTTAATTGAAAGTCAAAGCACCACTGCGACCTTAGAGGAAATCTACTAATGCACATACCCTTTTCTGCTCTAGATAAGCAGCATCAATCATTACTGCCCGAACTTTTAGCGGTAACAAAAGACGTTTTTAGCACGGCAGAGTTTGTGCTTGGTAAACCCGTCCTAGAGTTTGAAAAAAAGTTTGCCGACTATCATGGCAGCGCCTTTGCCATTGGAGTGAACTCTGGCACTGACGCCTTAATTTTGGCACTACGTGCGCTAGACATCGGTGCGGGCGATGAAGTCATCACCACCGCCAACACATTTATTACAACGGTTAGTAGTATTGCATTAACGGGTGCCACTCCAGTTCTTGTCGATACCGATGATCATGACAATATCCAAGTTGAACTGATTGAAAAACATATCACTGCTAAAACAAAAGCCATTTTGCCTGTGCACTGGACGGGCAAACCCTGCGCTATGGAAAAAATTATTGCGATAGCCAAAAAATACAACTTAAAAATTATTGAGGATTGTGCCCAAGCGGTATCAGCAAGTTATAAAAACAAAATGGTTGGCACATTTGGGGTCGCGGGATGTTTTAGCCTACACCCGTATAAAACCTTAAATGCCTGTGGCGATGCCGGTGTCATTATTTGTAACGATGCCGCATTGGCAGAAAAAATTCGTGCTCTGAGACAAAATGGTCTCAATGCAAAAGGCGAATGTCACTATTGGAGCAATAACTCTCGGCTTGATACGCTGCAAGCTGCCATTTTAAACGTTAAGCTTCAGCATTTTGAAAAATGGACTGAACGACGCATTGAAATTGCTAACTATTATACAGAACAACTCACCAAGATAACTGAGGTGACTCCGCCAAAATCCACGGATAGCGATTACCGCTGTGTATTTCATACCTATATCGTAAAAGCCAAAGACAGAGACACGCTTAAAGCCTATTTACTTAGCCAAGGTATTGAAACTCGAATCCACTACCAAACACCCATTTACAGACAGCCGATTGCACAGAAAACCTTGACCTGCCAGCTTACTGATTTTCCGAATATGGAACATACTGCTCAGCATGCGCTCTCGCTGCCAATTTATCCTGAGCTCAGTAAAAAAGAACAGGATTATATTATTGATCGAATTCAGTGCTTTTATCACTCGGCGGTTACTACAACACAAAACACTAACAACCCATTGCAAATTAGCTAAAAAAAAGGAGCAAAAAATATGCGTGTACCTTATTCATATTTAGAACGTCAATTCGCAGATATCGAGCCCTACCTCAACGATCTACGTCACTTTGTAAAAACCACTGACTTTACCTTAGGTAAAGAGCTGGAAAAATTTGAACAGCGTTTTGCAAAACTACACAATGCTCCCCACGCAATTGGCGTCGGCACAGGCACCGATGCCTTGGCAATGTCGCTGAAGATGCTGGATATAGGTCCTGGTGATGAAGTCATTACTTGTGCTAATACCTTTATTGCATCGGTGGGTGCAATTGTGCAAGTTGGTGCGACACCCGTTTTTGTTGATAGTGAAAACGGCTATGTCATTGACCCCGAAAAAATTGAAGCCGCTATTACACCTAAAACAAAGGCGATTATGCCAGTGCATTACACTGGCAATATTGCAGATATGCCAGCAATTGCAAAAATTGCCGAAAAACATAATTTATATATTGTTGAAGATGCTTGCCAAACCATTCTCGGTAACATCGATAATCAATATGTTGGTAGCTGGGGTGAATTTGCCGGTTTTAGTTTGCATCCACTGAAAAACTTAAACGTTTGGTCTGATGCCGGGGTGATTATCACCCACTCTGACGAACACGCTGCAAAGTTACGACGCTATCGCAACCATGGCCTTATTAATCGTGACGTTTGTGTTGAATTTGGCATTAACTGCCGCATGGATACCGTACAAGCCGTCATTGCCAACCGCCTAATGAATCAACTTAGATCAATTACCGATAAACGCCGCGCTATTGCGCATCATTACGATCAAGCGTTTGCTGATTTATCTGACTTTATTGACATTCCAGTTCGTCGCGACGGTGTCTACCATGTCTTTCATATTTATGTTTTGCGTGTTAAACACCGCGACCAACTTCTGCAGTATCTAACCGATCAAGGCATTGAAGTTAAAATTCACTATCCAATTCCAATGCATTTACAACCAGCTGCCAGCTCCTTAGGTTACCAAGAAGGTGATTTTCCCGTTGCAGAAGAACATGGCAAAGTGGTCATCACACTACCCGCACATCCATACCTCACTGACCAAGAAATTCAATATACGACTGAAAAAGTCAGAGAATTTTATACTAAGGGGTACTACAAAAAATCATCCAGCACAGAAACTGCTGCGATGAGCAATGTGTAAAAACCATAAAAGGACGTGTGAATGAAGTGCCTCATATGTTCAGCCAGTGATTTCAATCTTTTCAAGCAGTTTAGCAACTTGCAAAGAGTAACCTCTGACTGCAAACCCTTTGCCAGAGGTGGCAAGCTTGGCTGTTGCAATCAGTGCGGCAA
>CAYXLV010000123.1:0-6071 GCA_964465995.1 uncultured Coxiellaceae bacterium
GGTTAATCATTTATTTGAACTTGGTTATCAAGGTAAGATAGAGCTTATCGGTGACTATAACTTAGAAAATCCAGTAAGCGCGCTGGTAAAAATTTTAGTGTTACTCAATGAAAATACAAAATTAAAAAAAGGATTTAATCAATTTAAATATGGCAAAAACACCATCCGATTAATATCGCTGGATAACTTTATGCATCAACATGCAGCATTACCGGATTCACCGCTAACCTATTTTGTCGGCACAGAATTGTTTATTAGTCGCAGCTTTGAGACATATATCTCGCAATATCAATCTTTTGAAAAGCTTGCTAAAACACAGCGAGTCATTACATTATCCCCTTTATCATTGTATGGTTATAGCTTCGCAATTAGTTGTAATGAAAGTCTGAGTTCCTACAATTATGCCGCAAGTCTGCCATTTAAAACCTATCTACCAAGTCAGCAAGCTGTCAATATCGAGCTACAGCAACTAGCACAGCAAAACGTAGACGAAGCAGAGTTTATAAAAAAAATACTGCAAGCAATCAATAATCAAACAATCGATTTTTTGCCAATTTACGGATTTTCACCCATTTTGCAATCATATCCAGCAGCAGTATTTGATTTAGTCAATATCGTTTTAGGTGCTATTGATTACAAGCTTGAGTCTGCTAGCCAATCGCCATTGCTGGTGAATTTATTTAACCAAGTACAGCTAGAAACCTGGGAAGCACTTTGTGAGCTATTAATGCAATCGAATCCTGAAAAATATCAAGCTTTTCTTGGAAAATACCCAAACTTAAAAAAAGCTCTAAACCTGCATAAAAAAACTATCCAATGCGTCAATACCAATCAATTAATGCACGTGCAATATCAGCAAAATAAAACTTATCTAACGAATTTCTACGATCTCCCAAAAAATATTTTTGAAATGCTATTTATCAAAGCAAGTTTGCCGCCAGTCTATGAAGGCAGTAATAGTGAATTATTGCTACAAGCAGCAAACCGCTTTGGCCTACCTTGCAAGCGAAGCAATTGGCGCTTGCCGAATGGTTATTATTCAATGCCAGCCACAATTGCCACTGGCTACTTTGACTTATGTAACGGTTATATCGGTTTTGATTGGACCAAAAATCCATCACCAGCAGCAAAAATTGCCAAGCTTATTCATAATACACTAGCAGCAAATAGAACCGATCATGCTTACCCAGATCGAGTGTCTTATTTAACAGCACGAGCATTTGCCGCGGATACAGCATGTAATGCTAATAATAAGTCTGTGTATCAAGCACAATTACCGCAAGGCTTGTTGGTTAGCGGTGCAGGTTTTTTTACTCGGCATATTGGTTATGGCTTAACCCAAGGTGCAACGGAATTCGCTTTAACCAATTTAAAGCTAATGCAGCCAGTTAACATAAAAAGTAGCTCAGCACTAGTGAATATCACGATGCAAACAATTATGGAAACACCAGATGTACAATATGCAGGCCTAGGATTGGGTTTATTTTTTATAACAGAACTACTGAGTCGTCAGCACTGCTTGCCAAAAGCCATGCCATTGTTGTTGTACTCATTACTAATGGTGGTGGCGATGGCGACTGAGTCAGCGGAAGTGGGAGTATTAGGTGTTGCCGCTATGCTTGGGTTCTGTTTAAGCCAAAGTATTTTTAGGGTTGATGTTGATTCCCATCAATCCAAACCAAAATTAAAGCGGGCTTAAGCTTACTATCGCTTTACTATTTCTACAGCATATTAGAAATTTTTTCTATAGATTTTGCAGACGATGTTTTTTCAGAAGAGTTATTAGTGGCAAGCCAAAGTATATTTCTATGTTGCGAGAGAAGCTGAACATTTGTCGTATTATGTTCTTTGTCTTCTCCAAAAAAATTCTTTTCCACTGTTTTGATTGGTTGGGATTTCCAGCTTTCGAAAGCATTTTTTAAGCTTTTTACGTCTGTTGTTTTATTAATGGAGTCTAGTAAATTTTGCCATACTTGTTTTTTAATATCATTATTCATTAAGAAAGGTGAATTATTTTTTGATAGTTGCAGATTCACTTCTTCCAAAATAAAAATTTTAATATTTTCAAAGCTTAATTTTTCAATCAATTCAGGATTATTTTTATTAAACTCTTGCGTAAATAAAGTGGTGTTGAATAGCTTGAATTCATTGCTAGATTTTCTGAGCTCATCTGAAGAGATATCATCTTCATCAGATGAAATTTCTTCTTTACCGGGATTTTTGTTAGAGCATGGCGTTGATTGGTTAATAACAGAGTCAGAAATATTATCCCAATCATTCAAATCAAGCTCAAAAATATCTTGCTCGCATAGGTGATCAAGCTGCTCTTTATACTGCAATACATTCGGAATTTGCCTAGCAGCATTTTCAATACTACGTAAATTAGGTTCAGGGCTTAAGAAATTAGCGCGTGCATAGTCGCGACTCAATAAAAATAGTACTGCCCATACCTTAGCATGGTCAGCCGTAATGCCCTTGCTTTGCAGGATGTCTACCAATTCATGCGCAGGATATTCAGAAATAGTCAGCGGTACAAAGCGAGCTTGCAAAGCATCAGGCAAAGACTGTCGACCTGACTTGGAGTGCGGGTTTTGTGTGGCAATAAACAGGCAGCCGCGTCCTTGTTGAGGTGGATTATTTTGTTCATCCGTGCCCATGATCAGGGTATTAATTAATTTCTCATAGCGTGGCCCGCCAGCATTAATTTCATCAAATAAAATCACTTTGCGCGTGTGAAAAGCCTTTAACAAAATCTCTCGATCAGCTTCAAAGTTAGTGCCGACAGAAAAGGTAATATGATCAATATTTAGTATTTTTAAACAGTGTTGAACACTGGTGCTTTTTCCAATCCCGGATGGACCTTTTAGCAGTAGTCCAAAGTGGAAGTTATCTTGTTCTCGCATTGCAAGAAAAAGCTGGATGGTTTGCAATAAAGGATGGCGACTTTTCGTCAAACTAAATTTTTCAGTGGGGTGTGTGCTTATTAAGTTGGCAGTATTTACACTGCTCATAATGCTTGCATCGTATTGATATTGATTTTTAAGTGAAGCACGTAGTTGTTTATCAACATGAGTTGCTAAATTATCGCCAATAATTAATAAACAGCTTTCAATGGCGATATGTTGATCGGAAATAAGCGTTGTGCTCATTTTACTTTTTAATGCGCTATATAAGACAGCCATCATATGCAAGTGGCGTGGTGATAGTAAATCAACATCATGCAGTTCATTAACTTCGTTGTAAATTGTGAGTATGACTAATCCGATTGCTTGTTGATTGGTGTCCGGTAGCTGGTTTTTTAATATGCGGTGATAAAGATACGCATTATTTGGCCGTTCACATTGAATATTTTTAGTATGCTTGTCTAAAAACGCTTGTTGTTGACGGACTCCGCCAGACTCTTTGGGGTTGCCTACTAGGATCACTCGATGATTGAGTGACGCTTTAAGTGCATAGTAATGCCCTGCAATGAGTAAGTGTGGCTGTTGAGAACAAATGCTTTTCAAGATGGAGAGTTTCTCCGGAGTTAGATTGGCTTCATCAATAATCAAAAATGGATCTTCGTTAGTTTGACTGTGACTTGCAAATGTTGCCAAGCTTTCAAGACCTATATAAAGCTTGGCTTCTCTTTGGGAATATTGTTTGTGATCTTGTTGAAATCCCGCTTTTAATAAATACGTCGATTTGCCAAAGCCTGTTGCACCATTGTAGAAAATAATAGGTGATTGATTGAGGCCATTGATAATTCGGTGGTAGCGTTGTTTTTCATAGTGCAGACATGCTGACTCAGATAAGTCATCTTTTTGATGAGTTATTGTTTCGAAAGCGAAATCAGGAAGAGGAGTTGGCAAAGTTTTTTGCGGCAGTTGTAGATTATCTGAAATAATAAACTGGTTTTTAGCAAATGGTATTTTTTGATTAGTAACGATAAAAAGCTTGCCGATAAATTCAATAGCCTCGCCTTGAATAGTCAATGTTGGCTTGTCAGATAATAGCATAGAAGATAATGCGTTAATGATTGATTTTGATAATATGCCATGAATAACAACCACGCTAGTTTTATCTTTTTGGAGTGTAAGCCAAGGATCGCTTTCATGTATTTTTGCTGAGACTGTTTGATCATTTAAAGAAGCTTTGATTCGATAAAATAAATCACCAAAATCATGTGTTTCATCGAGTTGAATATACATACAGTTTGGATATTGGGTTCGAAGCTGTTCGCTGATGATCGCTGACTGTTTTTCGCTGACAAGGATTTGATAGCCTGGTTGTTCTGATTCGTTAGGAAGTTTTTGCAAATGTGCTTCGGTTGTTTTAATTAATTTGATAGGCGCTGATAAAATGGCATCAGGCACTTGTATATTGTTGGCAATACTGATTGCTAATCTTGTATTACTTTGTTCTGCCTCTGCGATTAAACGTAACCATTGCATAGGTGTCAGGTTATCAATAATAGTGAGGTGAAGCGGATTGTTTTGATGGCTTTTCAGCAAGCCATTAACACTGTTAAAGCCGGTATTTTTAAATTCAAAATGTGGAAAAAGTTCATGGTAGTTGTCAACGTGAACTGGATGGTTTGCTGCATTGTTATTGTTGCTTTCTACAATCTGTTTAATTTGAAAATGAGCTTGTGTGGAATAACTTATGCTAAAATCTTTTGGAAGAAAAAATTGGTATCCATAGATATAAAAATAACCATGCTGTAATGCGGTTTGCCAAAATAATTGAAATTCGCGTTGCTCCCAGGGTGGGTTGATTAAATGCAATGTGGTGCATGGCGTACTGCTAGCCAGTGACTGCAAAAAATCACTCCATAGTAATTCAAAATGCTGAGAGTTATTGTTTAATTGACTGATTGATAACGTGCCAAACAAAAGGCTCTTCCAGTCATCGCTTTCATATAAATTGATTACTAACTTTTCAGGTTCAGGTGGATTAGCGTGTTTGATTAGTCGGTTGCAGTATAAATCTGGGGTGCTATCAGGTCTAATCCAATTTTCATCATTTTGATGACGCGTGATAAAGTCGTCCTCATTTAAAAAATGACTGCCAGTGTAGCTTCTAAAACTTACAATTGGATTTGATTTGGGGAAAGGCTTGCCTTCAAGTATGCGATAATTATCTAGGATGGAGTGCAAGCTAGCTCTCTCAGTTGGATCAAATCGATCCCAATGAATGAAAATAACACCGGTCGGATGATCTTGGAGAAATTGCACTAGTTTTGAGTATGGTGTTGTAATGGTTAAGGCTAGGCCGTTGTTAGTTTTGCTAGTGTATTTTAAGTTGGCTGTTGACCACTGCAGGTCACTTGCTTCATCAATGTAAAAATAAGCTCGATTTGGATAATGCCTTGCGAAGCAGGCTAAGACACTTGAGCTATCATTTGGTTTGTTGAGGCGTAGCAGTGTATTCGTCTCGGGTTGTACGCAATTTTTAAAGAGCTCAATCTGCGATAAACTGTTTTTTTCTGATTTCTTATCCCAAGTAAAAAACACATTGGGTAGTTGATCGATGAATGAAGGTTTAGAAGGTTTTGAGGGTGTCGGGACGTCTATACGCTCCAATTTTGAATTCGATACCTTCTTAATCGGTATTAGTTCATCAGTATTGACTTGACCTGGCAATCCACCTAAGTCTACGGTGTAAGTCAGGTTCTGATTGGGTTGTTTGTTAATAATTTCAATAAAGGCATGAAGATCATTCCTGATAATACGGCAATAAATATTTTCAAAGTCTTTTGGATGTTGTCGCTTTAACTGATCAAATTTAAATTTAAAAGTAATGCTGCGCTCTTGGCATGCTCCAATACGTTGCAGATACCTTTCTTCTAACATTTGCTCATGTGACCAATTATCATCAACCTTAAGCTCACCAACACTAAAACCTGTGCAATATTGAATGAGTTGACCAAGTTTTTTGGGTAGCGTGTTAGGGATGGTTTTAGGGTTTATTGCTTGCCAATTAGTGTTATCAGGCATGATGCGGTATTGAATTAAAGCAGATTTATCATAACCATGCTGCGTATCGAGAGATTTTATTTTATAAATATTATTTTCAATATCATATTGAAT
>CAYXLV010000124.1:0-6055 GCA_964465995.1 uncultured Coxiellaceae bacterium
CATCTACTCCAAACTCAGCACGCTATGATTATTTAATTAAAAATTTTTGGAATCAGCTTAACTGGAACGAGCAAGAGCGAGCGCAATTTGCGAATGACCCGAAAGCTTATTTTGCATCACTAAAAACGCGTACTGCGTGCATTCAAGATCTTGGTAAACGTTTTCGATCACTTTTTTCTGCAGCACTAAAATCTCCCGATGAAAAATCGCAAATCTACCCAGAAGGCCTTGAAAATGATTTATACGAAAGGCTGAGTGTAGACTTTGCAATCTCCCCTAATAAATCGACCGATAAAACGTCTAAATTAAAAGCTGGCGATACCTTCGCCGGCATGCCTTTTGTTCAGGAAAAATTTAATCAGCTTAATAAAAACAGCTCAATTGTAAATAAAGAAGAAGCACTAGAAGAATGGTGGTTTAGCTCGGGTTATAATAGTTTTGCTGAGGAAGTTGGCAAAAGCGGCGTTTTCTTAGGCTCAATTTTCAATACTTTTTTTAGCAGTTACTTCAAACTATCGTTTGAGTACTATAACGGTCAATCCAATAAGCCGATTAAAGAATTCACGCATGAAGCATCTGATTGTAATGTCCTGGTTGCTCACTATAACGGCATTAACCATTGGTCTGCTGTTCTGACTCAAGAAGCATTAGACCTAATTAACAACTACGCTGATTTTTCTGACAAGCCACTTAGCAGTGAAAATTTATTCCGACCACAACCAAAAGCGTGGCAGCCGAATGCTAATCCACTCCAAGCAATTGATACGCTCAACAAACACATCACCCAGCTAACAATCATTGCTAGTGAAACAGATACCCAAGCAAGCGTGGATTACGATGAAACACAAACAATCGCCACACTGACAGTCCCGCAAAAATATATTAAGGATATTGAAAAACCCTTATTAAGAGCATTACAAGAGAATGAATCTTTAAAGTCAGTAGAGTCAAAGTCAGAGGTGTCACTCCAGCAAATTGAATTACTGATCGAAACCAACAAGCTCTATCAAGCTTGCGACTTTAGTCAATTAACCTCACCCACCATTGAACACTTAAATTTAATCATTAGCCAAACCGATCAAACGCAAACCACTATCGATGAAAATAAAGCCACTATTACAATCAATACAAATGATTTCCCTAACACAAACTACAGTGGACCACTAAAACAAGCATTAAGCGGTCTTAAAAACTTCACTCAATTTTCATGTGATGATGTTGGCTTAGCAACTTTCGGCCAAGAGCTCGCAAAACGCAATCAGCTTTATCGGATTTGTCAAACCGACCAATTGACTGAAAAAGTTAAAAAGCTAGAAGTCAAAATCACTAATGACGAAAAAGCAAAATATGAAACTACCGAAGATTCATTATCCATTTTTGTACCAGCCAACCTAATTGCAAATTTTGTCGACAATAATCCTCTTATTGATGTATTTGAACAAGCGCCATACTTCACAAAATTTCATTGTGAAGCTGTAAAAGAAATTACTAATGAAGGTGTCAAAAGCTTTGTCGAAAATATGCGAGCAGATGGCAAGGTCATCGCTGCGCGCAACAGATTGCTAAAGACTTATAATGTTGAGTTAGACAAAACAAACCCTGATTCGGTTGATTACTGGCAAAAACTAATGGGTGCTCATTTTAATCGTGCTGCTGGTAATTTAACCCAAACGCCAGATAGCTATTATTATTTTCGGTTTTCGCCAGAAACCGTCGAAGAAGATAAACCACACAATAAAAACTTAATTAAATTGGGTGCGCGGGGTCTGCATGCCCTTTTGAAAGTGATGGCAGCCTCACCAAAACTGAAAGATTTTTCTTTCAATACCGAGAATGTCTATCCAACAGGCTCTGGGCCAAGCTGCCTTATGTTGCTTGATGCGATCGAGCTTTATTTCAAAGACCATTCTTTTAGTTTACCTTTTCGTAGGCTAAGGCTTTCATCCGCTGTTTATCCGCTTGGAGTAGAGCCAGCTCAAGCAATTTTAAAACAATTTCTGGAGCTGTTACCGAGTTTGGCTAAGTGTGAAAATTTGGTTGTTGATTTATCTGCTATCGGGTTAAGTGATCATATTACTGAACAGCAGATGGATTTGATAAGTAAAATTTTGCAACAAACTGGCTCGAATCTTAAAGTTTTATTGATGAAGAGCCATCCAAACAATGGTGTGCTAAATGCAGATGATGAAAAACACCAGGTCAAATGGAAGGTATGGAATTTCCAAAAAGGTATGGAAAATGACCAGGTCAATAAAGATCGCTCAGGAAACGCAGGTCAGATTGTCAGTACCTACCAAGCTGCCTTTAGTCAATATGTAGATGAGCAGTCAAAGCAACCTGTGTCAAAGCACACAGTTTTAAAAGCCAATCATGAAGATCGAAAATGGCGCCTACAAGGCGGAGTTCCTATTGAACGCTCTCAAGCGCAATCAGTACAAGCCAGTAACCAACAACAAACGCAACAGCAGGTGCAGCAACGCCAACAAATGCTGCAACAGCAGCAAATGCGCCAAAAGCCAAAAGAATTGAGTATACCCAAAGCAATTCAGGAAGAGAATTTAGTAGCAATGGATAATGCCTACAAAATTTGTAGGCAGTATGGTTTATTGGTAAATCAAGGTATTCCGCAAACAGATACAGTTGAATATGTGCAGGGTCATTTGAGGCGTTGGCTTGGGGTGGAGTTAGATAAGGGTATGTCGATAACACTGCCAGCACTTCGTATTCTTGCGGTCAATCATGAAAAATTCATGGGTGGTATTAATTTTGATAACCTTCCATTTGGCTTTTATTTGGCTGAAAAAAAAGAAGCCATTGGCACTAAAAAAGTTCTATGCTATGACCCGTTACAAACCGGCATACTGAACCAAAAACCTACGCCGTTAACGCTACGCCTGACCCAAAATCCACGAATTGAGTTAAGCTCATCATTTTTGCCGTGGAGAGGTAATGCTGAACAATTTGGACTTCTGGTTAATAATGTAGAAGAAGAGCTAGGCCAGTTTAATAATTTGAACAGAGTTTACGATAACTCCGGAGGAACTGGTTTTGATCAGCTGATCACTCAGTCAAATGTCTTAAATCCCCTTTTGGAAAAACCGGCTATTAAAATTGAAATTATAAAAGCATTCGGATCACGAGAGGATTTCGATAAGGCAAAGCCTTATGAAGCTAGAGTCAAACGCATTAAAAAGCTTTGCTTGTATACATGGTTGCTCGATCCAAAGAATCAACAGTTCAACAAGCTAATAGAAAAATACCAAAATAGTGAGCTCGCCAACTTCATTACTAATCCTGCAAATGAAGCAACTTTGCTGAATGAATCGATAAAAGGCTACGGATTTTTGAAATCTGAGCTCTCTAAACTTTGGAAAGATCTTAAAGAAAAGAAATGTGGCCTAGCGGATGTCGCTAAGAAGTTAAAACATAGCAATCTAGAGCTTTATGGCGCTGGCTTTGAAGCATGGCTGCTTAAAAACGATAAAATTGAGCTTTATTACCAATTTTTAGGTGCGCATATTCAACAACTGGCTAACGGTCGTGATAAGTCGCTCCTATTAGCCGTGCTTGGCAAAGAGCCACCCTATCTCGACGAGCTAGTCAAGCAGCATCAGTCCAATCCCAGTGAGCTCGCAAAAGCAATTTTCAAAGATTACCGTGAATTTATTGAAAACCTGCCCTATGGCGCATTAGTCAATTTAATCGACATATTTTACAAAGGCGGTGTGGTTGCTGTTTTAGCCTTGTTAAAAGGGATTGAGCTTGTAAAAGCTCATCATCAAAAACAGCAATGTGAATCGCTTTTTAATGAATTTGATAAGCTATTTATTAAGCCAAATGGACAAACCAATGAGAACGCTAAGCCCTATGGTGATATGCATAGTCTCGCTTCAAAAGAGGGTCTAGCAGCGTTGGGTACTATGTTAACTTGGAGTGCAAGCGAATTGCACTGGTTTTATAAATTAGTGGCACAGCACAGTGAGGTGGATAAAAATGCTTATTTCCCAGACCTTGTTGCAGCCTTCGATTACTTTTGTCAAAAACTGCGTGACATACCTTTAAACTTGCCAACCCATTGTGGATTGCAAATTAGCAATATGCCAGTTGCGCTCGATAGGTTGCTAGATATCCTTAACCAATCCATCGATCCCGAGCAGCAGATCAACTTATTGGATGGCGTCAACATTGGTGCCGATGGCGCCGCTTATGCGAGTAAAGAAGACAAATTTTATTTAGTTACAGCTGGCATGCGTTTGTCACCAAATGAATTAGATGACTCTGCGATTCATCCCGATAAAAAAACATTACGCTATGCTATTACACGCGAGCAACTCAAAACGATGGCAAACGACTCCACCGCGTCAGTCTCGCCTGAGCTTTTTCGAGAATACTTAGCGTGTCCTTTGTCTGACTACCAACCATTTGTGAAAGCGTTTGGGCAAAAAGAGTTGAGTGATGTTGATGTAAGTGATTTATGCAAAATAGCGATTAATCCAGTTTATGGTTATGCATTTAGTGGCTTGCAAGCAGGTGACTCGGAAGAGATTAATGCCTTTGTTAAAAAATATGCTGAAAATAAAAATTACTCTAGTGAAGAGTTATTACATAATATCCAAGATGTTAGAATAAACAATAATAAGACCAGCCGCCCAAGTAATAACATTGATGAGATTGCCAATGTCTTAGAGCAATCGTCGAATCAGCCAAATTATAAAATTTACCAGGTTCTCGCCTTCCTGCAGAAATTAGCGACAACAGATCCAAATTTACGCGCTTCTTTGCTTGAGCAAGTGAAGGGCTGGCATGACTATATTGCTTGGTATCTTCGCTTCCTAGGTCGTGAGGAATATACTGCTAGCTATGAGGAATACACAACATTTATTAAAACGTTGCACTCACCGGCTTATGATAAACTCACTTTACTGCATCGCAAAAAAATATTATTTATCTCAACTTTTGCCACTATGGGGTTACGTGGTAGCCAGGGATTTCGTGGTGATTCAGCCGAGGTTAAAACTTGGTTAACCCAATTGGATCAGTTAGCTGATCAAAGCTTGACGAGTGACTTTCGATCAAAAGTCTTAGACACTTTGATGATGTTCGGGGATCTTCCGAAACCACCAACATTAACTCAACTCAATCATATTGTATTTTTACTGGCGCAGTATGGGGATAGACCTGACTTAGAAAAGTTTGCGCAAGCTTTAAAAGACATGCTAGCAGACGATGACTCACTAGAGTATGCGCTTAGCATTTACTATGAAAAAGCCAACAAGATCAGCGAGCACGCAGCAAAGCAAAATTATGATTATGTCTTGCTGCCTGCGACCAATATTCAGTACGCATTGTCGCAAATCAAAAAAACTAAATTTTGGACCGATGTAACCAAAACCCACTCACTTCAGAAAAATTTAATTGTTGTCTTAATGTTGATTCAAGACACCAGCAGTAATCTTGCTGTATTAGCACCAGAACCAGCCAAACAAATTGACAGGCTTATTGATGAATTAAACACGGCTATAAAAGCTGATAAAGGTAATCAAGTTGAAGAGCTTTTCTCAATTCTAGCGCGTATTGATGTTGCTCAAACGGATGTGGCTGATCTTGGCTCTATGTTGACATATGAGAAACTCATCAACTGGACCAAACAAATTAATAAGAATGCGGATAAACAAGAGAAAGAGGCAGTTGAGCAACAATCCAATATTCAATTGACTCTGTCAAAGCAATTTACTGCGCCGTTACATAATAAAAACCCATTAAATACGGGTGGCAATATCTCAGAGTCAATTGCAAAGCTAAAAGATGAAGTCATCAGTGTGATGCCAGCCAATGAGGATGAGCTTCTAGAACAAGTTGGTGATTTGCCAACGCTTATCACTAGTACCGTGGCGATGAAGCTTGTTAACAACTTTAAAGAAAATTTGAAAAAAGCTCAAACTATCGACGACCTAAAAAAGGTTTATGAACCCATCGAGCAATTTAAATCAATATTTAAAGATAAAATTGCCGGGTTTCGTCAGATTATCTTAAATCTTATTATTAGGAGTAGCCT
>CAYXLV010000125.1:0-6047 GCA_964465995.1 uncultured Coxiellaceae bacterium
ATCAATGCACAAGACAGCGAAGGTGATACGGCGTTACATCTGCTAAGTAAAGAGCTGCTCTTTTTTGATGAGCCAACCATCAAGCTGCTTTTTTCAAATAATGCCAAACTAGATGTGCTTAATCATCAATATCAATCCCCACTCTTGGCAGCATGCAGTTATCTGACTTATGAGCGTTTAGATTTTTATTACCAAAAAGATCGGGTAGTTAAACCTTTCTTGCAAGTCGCTCTACAAGCAAAACCAAAAAGTGTGACCAGCTTAGTTATCCATTTGCTATTAGCTTATTGTTCTAGCCGAGTATTTGCTTTGACTACTCGAAATACCGAGGCTGCTAAAAGATTTTTGAAGGAAATTATTATGTTGCCTACGGTGACAATTGATCAGCTAAAGAAAATGGCGATGGATAGGAACATGGATGCTAGAGCCACACTGTGGCATATTTGCGATTTTATTACAGAAAAAAACCTAGTAACCTACCTTGATCGCTCGGTAGTTAATGCGCAAGAAAATCATAATGCGAAAACATTATTAGACAATTATTATCAACTCGGCCTTTTTGAATGGCGCCATCATCGCCAAGATGCAAAACACATTATTGATCAAGGTGGTGACATAAAACAAAATATTGCAGCGCTATGCCAACAAGAAGGCTTTATAAAAGAACTTAATCCAACCGGCGATTTTGCCAAACTTATTTATCAAATTCGTTTTGGTTGAGGTTGAATATTAGTAGTGCGGAGTGAATGAATGACAAAGCCAATCGACCCAAAAATGGATGATTTTTTTATACAACTTTCAGCTGATAATCTTTATGCTATTGTGTGGTTTCTAGAAATTACTGATTTTAAAAAATTGTGGCTGATTTTGCGCTTGTCTTGGGGTACAGCAAAACTTGCTCAAGATGTTTTAAAAACAAAACTCTATCAAGATGACTTTATTAAAGTAGAACCTATTCTTTATAAAAAGTTGTATGCGTACTATGCGGCTTGGCCAGATCCAAAAAGTGATGTCGGCTTTTGGATAGAGCAATGTGAAAGATACAGTATTGGCAAAACTAGTGAGATCAAACTTTATAAAGAAATAATAGCATTGTGTTACGCCAAAGACTTTAAACAAGTAGAATTTATTGCAAGTGAGGTGGATGAAAATGATTTTCTTGCGGCATTATTAAAAACCACCGACGTAGTGTCTCTCAATCACTCGCAAAGTTGCAAACCTTATTGCGCTATGATGTTAGCTCATGATAATCAGCCATTTCTTAACTTTATTTATGAGAGATATAAAAATTTTCAAAATTTTGATTTTTTAAAACAAAAATCTTTCTCACCCTTTATGTTGGCTGTTATTTGTCGGCAACCAGTTGCTCTCCTTGATGATATAGCCTTGGACGATGACCCTGATGTTCTCTTAAGCGAAGCTGCGCTGTATGGGTATACAGAAATAGTTAGCTATTTTCTCGAGCATTCAACGCGCAAGCCAAGTGATAAAGCTTGCAGTGAAGCACTAGAGGTGGCCTGTCGATATAACAATGATCAGGTTATTAGCCTACTATTAACTGCAGGAGCAGAAGTCACTTTCTACTGCTGGACAAATATTTTCTATTACGGCAATTATAATGCTTTTTGTGCACTTAATGACAAGTCTTATCAATTTGATTTTTCATTATCGGTATGTTTTGAAAATATAGGCCAATATGGCTACGAGGATTTATTAGAGTGTGCATTGGTTTATTATAATGCAAAATCAGATAAGTCCCTTGAAGAAAAGAGAAAAATAAGGCGTCTATTAGAGAAAGCTATAGAATTTAAGCAATATAAAATAATTGGCCGTGTATTTAAATTTATTGAATCAATTAAGGCTGATATTAGTGATTTTCTTGAAAGTGGCAATAATAATTCTGTAGCACTTGGGCTGGCATTTGCCACTTCAAAGGCCTTTTTGCATTATGTTATCGCACGCTCTGACACGAGAATGCTGAAATATATGTTAGACCAACCCGGTGTAAAAAAATTTCTAAATAGTACAAATAGAGATTTGGAAAAGCCTACGCACTTAGCTAGTCGTTCAGGCAATCTTGAGATGGTGAAGATATTGGTGGAGGCTGGTGCCAGTATAGGTAATAATAATATACATGCTAAAAATGAGTTTGATATTGCTGTTGATTGTAAGTCAACAGCCTTAATTCTTTATTACTTGCAAGAACATCCGGCAATTTGTGGGCCAGGAAATACATTGCTTAATAGAATAAGCTATGTCTTCTCTTACAATGGTTTTTTTACTACGTTGCTTAACTATTTACTGGAAAAGGATCCCAACCTGCCTCAAGCAAAAGTCTACCAACATGGATCTAAATTTCCTGTGACACCGCTGTACCTTGCTACTGCGGGAGGGGCTTTAGATAAAGTTAAATTATTAATAAGCAAGGGCGCTAAGCAAGGTGAAAAATTAGCGAATCATAAAGATGAATTTGATGCTGCGCTAGAACTGGGAGATCAATCTTTAGTTCAATATTACTTAGAAGAAAAGCATGTGACTGCTTATGGGGATAGATTTTATAGGCGCATCAGCACTGTATTTGAATGTGGGCATCTTGAGGTGGCTATTTATCTCTTGGGCAAATACCCAGAGCTTGCTAACCACTCTAAATTTCTTATGCTGGCTTGCAAAAATGATGATACTGCATTGGTAAAGCTGTTAATAGAGCGAGGCGCCAAATTTGAAGCAAGTCAATTGTATTATGTTTGCAAGTTCGCCAAATCGATTGAGATTTTGCAGTATTTTATTAATAATATCAGTAATGTTAATGAAAAAGATATTGATGGTAATACCGTTTTGCATCACTTGTTATTCGAAGATAAAAAGGGAGAAGGTTTGTTTAGCATCGAAAAAATTAAGTTATTAGTCGATGCTGGCTTTGATATCAATAGCCAAAATAATGATGGTGTAACTGTGCTACAGCTCATTTTGGAGAAGTATGTATTTTTGCCTGCCAATTACGATGATGAATCACAATTAAAAAAACACACTGATAAAGTTGATCAAGCTGTGCAATTCATTTTATCTCATAAAACGCCTTTTGAATTAAAGTGGCGCTCGAAGTCATTCGAAGTCACCACAACCCGCTTACACTTGGCTTGCATGTCGCATCAGGAAACGCTTGTTGAGCATGAGTTACAGACCGGAGTGAGCATTAATGAGCAAGATAGTGACGGCAATACAGCGTTGTATACCGCAGTAAAAGCAGAATATTGTAAACAGAGCATTGTTAAATTGCTGCTTAATAACAATATCAATCCAAGTATGCATAATAGGAAAGGTCAGCTTGCAGATGATTTAGACATAGAAGACTGGGAGATAAGAAAATGCCTGCCGGATGAAAGAAGGGATATTGCGTTATTAGCTCCGCTTTTTCATGAGGCATATAAGGCAAAGCCAACCACTGAAATGTCATTGGCTGTCAATTTATTAATTGCTTATTGCGAAATGCGGTTCCATGCTTATCATAATGTATCCTTAGCAAAAATATTTTTGAAAATTATTCTAACTAAGTCCGATAACCAAATTAGTGCAGCAAAGGAACTAGTGGAGTGGTTTGAGAGAGTAGGTGAGTTGGATGAGAGGAGGGTTAACCCGTGTGGAACGTTTTATTCTCTTATGCAATTTGTCAAACATAAAAACTTAAAAGCATATCTTCCTGCGGTGCCTGCTAAAGCCAAAACTAGCAATAAAGTATTGTTGGAACAGTACCAGCAATTTGGCTTATTCCAGTGGCGGCATCATCGATCAGAAGCGGGGGAATTAATTGGAGAAATTGCACAAGGCAAGGATGAGCAAAAAGCAGTTAAAGACCTATGCAGCAACAAAGTATTTGTAAAAGATCTAAACCCAACAGGCGACTTCGCCAAAATCCTCTACCAAATCCGCTATTAAGGGGGTAAGGGGGTCAACCACGGACAGTTTAAAAAAAAGATCTATTATTCAGTGAATTAAAAATTCAACTGTCCGTGTCGTATACGGACAGTTCAAAACCAGAGAAATTCAATTTTCAGCTAGTGTGTAGAAAATTTTTATCACTGAGAGCTATCTTGCTGCAGTCCAGAAACTACACAAGTTAAAATCAAAAATCACACAACTTGGATGAGTCACAAAAAGGCTGCATTGTTTATTTATCACATCTTAATTGTTTAATAAAAATTCAGCACTCAAACTGTCGGTATCCGACACGGATAGTTTATTTTGTAACCAGCTGATTAATTTCCTGATTTTTCAAACTGTCCGTGGTTGACCCCCTTAATTAGTTTAAGGATAATCAACCTTACGTCGTTAAGGTGCATTTATGAAAATTGAATTTACAACTGAGCAGAGTCATGTATTTGCATTTCTTCCAGCTAACTTGGTCGTTGCGCTTAAACAGTTCTTGTCAATGCCTGATTTTGTTAAGCTTTGGATGGTTTTAAGGCGAACTAAATCAACAGCTGAGCTTGCTAAACGTATTTTAAGCATTAATCCGTCCCATAATGTGCTTTCAGAACTGCATCCTGTGCTTTACAAAAAGTTACGAGCGTATTACGAAGCTTTCCCTGGGAAAAAAAACTATCTTTCTTTCTGGGTAACACAATACAAAGAATACGGTATTTACACACGAGACCCAAATACTTTGGAAGGGAAAATACTCTCACTAGCTCATTTGAAAAAATTTGACGAACTAAAAAACCTTGCTAATGGAGTTGATGCAAAAATTTTTTTTAGCACATTATTCTCATCAGACACCGCTCTCTATTTCGTTGATAAGCCAAATATTATTCCCAATTATTCCCCTTGGATATTAGCAAGTACTCACCAAGATTTTCTTAACTTTAGCTATAAAATCTATAATACACATAAAAATCCTTACTCAGTTTTTTCATGCATAACTAATTATAGCCCCACTAAAGTGGCACTGGTTTGTCAGCAACCAATAGATACTCTTAAAACTACAAAATTTTGGGGGCATTGGAGCTCCTTGCTAGATACTGCAATAGTCTATGGCTACAACGAAATATCGGAGTATTTGCTTCGGGAGAAGCGAAGCGAGATGTCTGATACTGATCTTAAGAATAGTTTAGCGACCGCATGCATTGGCAACAATGGCAAGGCTGTTAGCCTGTTAATAAATGCAGGTGCTGAGGTGGCAGATTATTGTTGGAGGAAAATTTTTGAATATGGCAGTGCCGAAGCTTTTGAAGTACTTGTCAAAAACAAAGGCTCGTTTACTGCTAAAGTTTTATTTTTTAAGTATATCGGTCAATACGGCTATCAAAAGCTATTAGACCATGTGTTGGAACTTTACCCTAAAGAATTACCTAAAAAGCATATTAAAGCTTTACTGAAAAGAGCTATTGAGTTTAAACAATATGCAATTTTGGAGCGGGTGTTTGAGCTAATCCAATCAAGGGGTGAAAACAGCGTTAATTTTTTAAATGATGACGTATATGACCCAGAGAGTTCAAAGCTACACACCACATTTTTGCATGACTTTATTTATGAGAAACATGCCGATGCTAGAATGCTAGCCTATCTATTAGAGAAGCCTGACATAGAAAGTTTGATAAATATTGGTGTAAATCCTGGTTTGCAAAAAGCTTCACACATTGCTAGTTCCCATGGTTATGTTGAGATGATGAAAGTATTGGTAAAAGCCGGTGCTAAGTTAGGTGAAAATGCCTTCTATTTAAATTTAAAGTCCCGCATTCAAGATGTGCCCAAAAATGAATTTGATGTTGCTCTTGAGCAGAAGCATGAAGACCTAGTTATTTATTTCCTGCAGAATCACCTAACAACTTTTGGCGATGAAGATACAATTCTTAGCAAAATGGGTATTGTATTTTGTAGACCTGGCTTTATTAAATTGGCTAACTACTTACTGGAAAATTTTCCTGAGTCTGTTAATAAACAAGTATTCGTTTATCCTGGTGAGGATGCTGAGTTTCTTTATTCACCACTGTATCTTGCAACAAATGCTGGATACCGGGCTATGATTAATTTGCTAGTGGACAAAGGTGCAG
>CAYXLV010000126.1:0-6035 GCA_964465995.1 uncultured Coxiellaceae bacterium
GTTATTGATGTCACTATGTATCGATTGCGTCAAAAGCTTGATGGTCAACATGCGCATAAGTTTATTCAAACGGCACGCGGAGCGGGTTATGTTTTTAAAATTGTTTAATCGGCTCTCTATTACCAAACGCATTGCGATTACGTCGACATTATCATTAATAATTTTGCTGCTTTTTTTTACTAGTGCTTTAAATTATGTGCTGTCTTTTTTAATTTCGCGAAGTGCACATGCTGTTATTAAGCATGAAATGATTGCGATTCAAGATATTTTAAAGACGTCATCACATACTATTCCCGCACTGCGTCAAGAGTTATCGTGGACCGATCGTGAGTTTAATCAAAAGCGGAAATTTTATTTTTTCTATTACGGTCGGGTTATTAAAAATAATAAAGCTGTGATCGTTAGCACGCGGCATATGCATCATCTCTTTTCAAAGCAAATTTTTCCTGTCAGTCGTCATGTCGATCATTTGCGTTTTAAGTCTTGGCGTTCTCCCGATGGGCAGTCATTTATTTTGGCCGCTTATGTGTTGCCAAAGCTAGGTTATGAAATTCAGTTGGCGCTTGATTTAACCTACCCCAATCAAATGTTGACAACGATGTGGCATTTATCATTATTGGTTTTGTTGGTTGGTTTTATTTTGGCAATGTTGTTGAGCTATTTGATTGTGAAAATGAGTTTATATCAAATTGGCTGGCTAACCGCGCGGATTAAACGCGTTAAGATATCGAATTTAAAATTACCGATTGATGAAGCGAAGATTCCGACTGAGCTGCGTGATTTAGTTCGGTCATTTAAATGGACATTTACCGAGATTGATCAGGCGTATCAGCAGTTGAAAGATTTTGCTGCGAATTTGTCTCATGAGGTGCGTACACCGCTGCATATATTGATGGGGCAAACCGAGGTGGCTTTAGCGACGGCTGTGACGGTGGGTGAATATCGTGATGTTTTGACATCCAATCTAGAAGAGTTTCAAAGGCTGCATGCATTGGTAGAAAATCTCTTGTTTTTAGCCAAAGCAGATAATCGCAATCTGCCATTAAATAGCAAACCACTGAATTTAAGAGCGGAGGTGGATAGCTTGGTGGCAGCTTATCAGCTCTCGATGCAAGCAAAAAATATGCTGGTTCGTATTGAGGGCAATGCGGCGCTGGAGGCCGATCCTATTTTGCTGCGTCGGGTGATGAGTAATTTATTACAGAATGCGATTAAGTATAGCCATGCTAATCAGCAGATTATTATTCGCATCTTAGAGCAAAATAATCGCGTGCAGATTCAAGTGATTGATCAAGGGATTGGGATTGCAAAGGCGCACTGCCAGAAAATATTTGACCGATTTTATCGTGCTGATCAAGCCAGAAGCCGTGATACTGGCGGGCTTGGTTTGGGGCTGAATATTGTATGGAATATTATGCAGTTACATGGTGGGTCGGTGACGGTTGATTCTGATATTGGGAAAGGTAGTGTTTTTACTTTGATTTTTTAGGGAGTTGTGCCGTCGTTGCGCGACTCGATCGCGCAATCTAGCACACGTTGATGGATCCCGCTGTTAAACAGCGGGACGACGCGGGTGGGGTTGGGGTGGTATTAGCGGCCAAAAAACGGGCAAAATATTGTCTTTCTTAATATTACCTTAAGGTAGCACCAGTATAATCAACCGCATATCAATCGAAGTAAGGGTTAGTGTAATGAAAAGTAGTACAAGACATGCCGCGATTAGTCTGGTTTTTACGTGCTTGTTAATCGTTGTTTTTTCAGCAGCTTTAGCGGCGCCGGCATGTAAAGTGAGTCAGTTGCAGTCAGCGCATGCAGTTGTGTTGCCAGCACAAAATCAATAAGCTGTGATCGAATTAATAAAACATTAATCTAATTTTGATAAACTGCGGTCATTCAAAAATAACTTTCTTGAGGTTCCTATGAAGCCACCAATAAATAACAATAATCAGCCAAATTTACCATTTATGCCACCTAACCCACCTCAGCAAAAGTTACGCTCGAAAGAGACTATTTACCAAGACTCCCCTTTAGCGCCTTTCTATTATGAAAACTATCGCGAACATCAACTAAAACAGCTAGAGAAATCACCGCGTAAAACTTTGATGCTGCCAAGTGTTACTGAGGCTGGTCAGTTGAAAGCATTATTACAAATGTTAGATATTTTAAAAAGAAGTGATCAGTTTTCAGTGCCAAAATTGCCGGCAAATCCAACACCTGCTGACCTTGAAAAGCATAATGATAGAAATGCCGTTATTCAGGCTTTGCTGCAGGGACAACTTATTGTGCCGTCCCAAACGCAGCCAAACCAGTACCAGCTGCATTCTAGTTTTCGAAACCCAAATGGACCCAATAAGCTTAATAATGTTGAGCGGTTTGAACTTTTTTATGGAACTAGTGAAGATTTAGCAGCCATTGTATTTGAAAACAATAATGGAGCACCGCGGATTGGTTATCGTAGTTCAACCGGTAAAGCATGTCCGCAAGCGCTAAAAGAAACTATCCAGAGTGGTTTCCACAAGATTTATGATCAAAACCTAAAACAATCAACAAAACCAGAAGGCAATTATTACGAGGGTGAAGCCTATTCAGCTGATTCAGCATATGCCGTATTAGAATGTCTGCGCAAGAACTCCACATGGCCCACCATCAAGCTGCCATTAAAGGCAGATATACCAAGTAAAGATCTGAATGCCGGTTTAAAACGCGCGCAGTTGCCAGAGTTTTTTAATGATAAACGTGATCCGCGTTATGGAAATTCTGCCAACGTATCGTTTGATTTAAAGTATGTCGATAAACCATTGGCGCAAGCTAATGTGGCTGAATACAGAGTCGAGCAAATTAATCAAAGCGTGCAAATGGGTGTATTGAAAGATCATGGTTTGGGGTTAAATATTCAAAGCCCAGAAGCATTCACTGTACATGATGCAGGTGACTCTCAACAAGGCGAAACACTTAAAACCACTTATAAATTGCCTGATCAAAAAACTAGTACGACAGTTTACTTTACTAAAAACTCAGGTGATAAATCATTTGCTTTTCGCAGTGAGTTACCAAAAGAGGCGACCATAACGGTCAGAGAAACTTTTAAATATTATGCGCATACCTATGTACTGAATTTATTAACCACCAATTACAAGGGCGTGGACCCGGAAGTTGCAAAAGCAAAAATTTTATCAATGCCAGTGACGTTAACGGATGTCATTCCCGCGAGTGCGCGTGAAGAGGCAGAAAAGGCGTTGCGAGAATACGGTTTTAAAAGTGTGATGGCACCAGGTGTGGGAATGAGTGTTTCACAATCACAGCAGCCGAATCCTGCTGCACAGAATCCGCCGTCAGTACCGCCGCAAAGTAAGTCAAAGCCCAGTGTGCAGAATCCACCGCCGGCATCGCAACCCATCAAGCCAAGTTCCAATACGTCGAATCCATCGAGAGCACCACAGCAAGATCAGCAACCGCCTTCAAAAAAGCGGACTACTGACTCAAGAAAAAAAATTACTAATGACGACAACCCCAGCACTTCGAAAAAAAGAGAGATTCTTCATGAATCATTTGATGAAGCTAACTTTATGGGCAAAATCCCTAGTGATAAACCAAAGTCTACACAACAAGAGAGAAAGGCTTCAGAAGATACAGATATTGAAGTTCCTAATCTAGTTTCTCCAATTTCTTTGTCTGACACTTTTCGTTCAACGAATGCAGGATCAAATTATGGTAATAGTGACTTGTTATCAGGTGGAATGGAGCTGTCTGATATGGGGTCTAGTGAATACAAGCAGCCTAGCTGGCTCAGCCAAGACAGCAAAACTCCTTCCAAAAAGCAAGCTGAGCTTAAGAAGCAGCCTCCAAAAACTGATTTGCCTGATATCAACACCCCGAAAGTTAGGCAAGAAGAAAGGCTCGCCTATCCCCTTGGAGAAGAAGAAAATAGTCAAACAGACGAAGAAATGCCGCTTTTAATGAATGAGCATCCGGAAAGCAAAAATCCATCGACTGCTCGATCATTTTTAGGCAATATGACAAAAAAAGTTACACGAAAATTCGCCGATGATTACTTAAACTTAAAGCACAGTGGAAAAGGTTATAGCTCACTGAATAATCGCAATTCTGATGGCTTATATGATGAGCAGTCTGATGATGATCCAATCGAATTGGAGGATATGGCAAAGGAGAAGTCTGGCAACTCACCTAGGTAGGAAGTCAAATTGAGAGATTTGCTAACCCTAAAAATATTATTTACTTAACCAGGCCCAAAACAAACCCCACAAAAATAGCTAACCCAAACCAATTGTTATTCAGGAAGGCTTTAAAACACCACATAGGCTCGCGGTGGCGAATTAAAAATTGTTGGTAACCAGCAATCACCGCCGCCACCGCGAGCCCGCTATAAAACCACTGATTCAGCTGCAATCGATAGCCGACAATGATCAGCAAACCAAGCACAGCCAACTGTAACAACGCAATAATCACACGATCATAACGCCCAAATAAAATCGCAGTCGATTTAATACCAATGCTGATATCGTCTTCACGATCGGTCATCGCGTATTGCGTATCATAAACTAGCGTCCACAGCACAGCAGCAGCAAATAAAATCCAGGCGATTGGCGGAATATGCTGTGTCTCAGCAGCAAAACTCATTGGAATACTCCACGAAAACGCTAAACCTAAAGCTAGTTGTGGCCAATGCGTGTAGCGTTTTAAAAATGGATAACTCACTGCTAAAGCCAAAGCAATAAGAGATAGCAAAATCGTGTAGCGGTTTAGCAATAACACCAAACTAAAGGCACTCAGACTTAAGCCACAAAATAAAGCAATGGCTTCTTGCGTAGAAACTTTGCCAGTTACCAAGGGACGATTTTTGGTGCGACGCACGTGTCCATCAAAATGACGATCCGCAAAATCATTCATCACACAACCTGCCGCGCGCATTAAAATCACACCGCCAATAAAAACAGCGAGGATTGATACGGGTGGCGTGCCATTTGCGGCCAGCCATAAACCCCACAGTGCTGGCCATAAGAGTAGCAATATGCCAATCGGTTTATGAAACCGCATCAGTAAAACATACTGTTTTAAACGAGCAATCATACTGTGTTGGTCTCGGTGCTAGCAGTTAAAGCATCCTGCAAGACGTGATTAAAAAATGCGGGTAGAAAAAATTCGGAGACGAGTAATGGTGTGGCGTAATAATAAAAAATAGAACGTCGCGCCCAAATGCCGGTGGGTGCTTCGCTGTGATCTATCTGTGCGGCGACATAATAAGGATGCTTTGCTAAAAAATAAGCGAACTCAAATTCACTACGACTTAAGTTTGGATCTTTAAATAAGTAATCACCCAGTGAGCGAGCACCGATATCCATTAGGCTATTTGTTTTTTCATTTAAATGCGCTTTGGGAATAACAGCGCGGGCATAAATCCAGTTTTGTTGTTGGCATTGCCAATGCATTTCCCGAACCCAGGCCAGCTCTTCTGTTTTAAGAGCAAGTTTTTGGCGCTCATCCTCTTCCGGTAAGGCCCAGCCGGCGCTGAGTAATTGATGTTGAACGCAAGCGTTGGGTAATTGTTGTAATTGTTGGGTTAACGAGCCGCGTGACGCAATGGAGGCCCAGACAGATGCGGGTAAAGCCGCGCTGGCATCTGTCCATTGATTGGCGGTTAAGTGGTCAGGTAAGGTGGGCGTTTTCATAGGCAGCAAGATACGTGATGTCGAATAAAAGCTCAAGTTTTAGCAGATTTGGTGCGCGTTTTCTTATCCAACTGCTTGAAAAATAATAGTAATCAAAGTGTAGCTGGATTGATAAGCGTTAACTATCGTTCGCATTGGCACTATCAGTTGGCACCATGAAAAAAGCTTGTGTTAAGATGCCGGCATTATCAACACGATGGTGATAGCAATGAAACCAATTTTTAAATACTACGCGACGACGGCTTATATTCTTTTTATTGTTCTTATTAACTGGTTGTTTACCTTTGCACCGTTTATTACCGTTTGGGGTGGTAGCTTTTCGCCGGTGGATATTGTGGTTGGTAGTAT
>CAYXLV010000127.1:0-6035 GCA_964465995.1 uncultured Coxiellaceae bacterium
ATTTAGGTCACTCTATTCGCGTTTATATTGCCGTCTTGGTGAGCATTGCCATCGGCGCTGGAGTTAATTTAGGACCACGCATGGCCGCAAAAATTTTTGGACCCGCAACCTTTGGCGTTATTCTTTTATTTTGGTTAATGATGGGCGCAACGATTTGGAAATTTGGTTTCTCACTACCCAGCATTAATCTGGACGCCTTCCACTTAAAATATATTCACTTCACCTTAGGCGGATATGCCAAGATCTTAGCGCTAATGACCGGTATCGAAGTTTTTGCAAATTTAGTCGCCGCCTATCACGGCCCCGCACGTGTGCGCTCAAAACTCGCCTTTGGATCACTCCTTATTATAATGGGCACCACATCACTAACGATGCTAATTGTTGGTCCCGCCATCTTAAAACTATCCGACCCTGTCCACTCGCATGTTTCTGTCTTTACCCAAACCATGGACCGTTTACTACCATTACCGATTGCCTATTTTGGTACCTTTATTGGTATCGTCGTGCTGCTGTCCGCCGCTGCAGCTAGCGCACAAGGCATCCAAAATCTAGCACTCGGTTTGCGATACCGTCACTATATCCCCGCCAAACTTGGCGCATTAAACCGCTTTGAAGTTGCCGATAAACCAGTGTGGTTAGTTGTTGTATTTTGTGCAATTTGTTTTTTTGTATTTGGCACCGATGAAAAAACCTACCTCGCACTCTATGCTGCCGGCGTATTTATTTTGCTGAGTTTAACGAGCTGGGCTACCGTCAAGCGACTGTTCACTCAAGCCAAAAAAGCGGCACACTCAAAAGTCATGATTAATTTAATGGGCGGTTGTATCGCAGCCACCTTAACCACACTAGCCACCGCTATCATCTTTGAAGAACGCTTTAAAGAAGGCGCCTGGTTATACCTGTTGTTAATTCCCATCCTATATATCATCCTCAGTTACTTTCGCAACAAACTTGGCAAACCCGCCACCATCTCCGAACGTTTAGGGACCGCGATCTCTTCCAGCACGTTACCGCAAACCAGCGATAGTTATATTCACAGCGAAGGTATCCGCTTTAAAAATATCCTGGTTCCACTGGATCAATCTCCGATGGCAGAATTATCACTCGCTTGCGCCCAAACCCTTGCAAGAACAAACAACAGCATTATTCATTTATTAACCGTACTGAGTGAAAAAGCACTCGCAGAAGATTTAAACGGTAAGTTTCTACCGGTATCTATGCGTCAAACGACTCGTGATTATTTAGATGATGTAAAAGCCGATCTTGCCGAAGCCGGTTACCAAATTTCCATTAAAATAAAAACCGGTAATCCTGTCACAGAAATTGTGCATGCTGTTGAACAAGGTGTTGACCTACTCATCATGACAACCCAAAAAGCCTCGCTCGGTCGCAGCTGGCTAGCACAGAGTATTATGCTCGACATTATTCACCAAACCACGCCACCTATTATTATTTTGCGCCCCACCGATGAATGGCGCAGTATTCGCACCCGCTTTAAACGATTACTGATCACCTTAGATGCCTCACCACTCGCTGAGCAAGTGTTGCCTTATGCCAAAGAAATTGCTTATCGCTTTGGAGGCACAGTAACACTATTATCTGTCCCCGAAGCATCCGATACTGATGAATTAACCGAAGACCTTGAAACGTATTTACAGCGTATTGCCAAAGATTTTGAAAAACGCGGCATTAAAGTCAAAACACTCGTCTCTGGCACCGACCCAGCACAAGCCATTATCAGCACCAGCCAAGATATCAACGCTGATTTAATTATGATGGCAAGCCACGGCCGCGGCGGCGTAGCACGCCAACAATACGTAAAACTTGGCAGTGTCACCCAAGCCATTTTACAAAAATCCGACTGCCCACTCTTTTTAGTGTCTGCTATTTAACAGCGAATTGTGCATAGCAGCAGCCTTGCAACGCACTAGTGAAACCCGTGCGGCCAAACAACTTTTTCAACGCTATTTATCACACTACCAGAACTCAGCACCGGCCAAGTTCTGGAACATGTAATCAATTAAAAGAAACTGAAAATTACCGAACGAGTTTGCGAATGAAACCCAAGATGACTAATAACAATAAAGCACCAACAACAGCGGCAACGATCATGCCGATAATGCCAGTTGCGGCGATTCCTAATAAGGAAAAAACATAAGTACCAATAAACGCACCAACAACACCAATCACCATATTTAGAAAAATTCCATACCCACTGCCTTTTAACAGCATTCCTGCTAACCAACCGGCAATAAGCCCCACGATCAAAATAATAATAATGCCATGTAACTCAACCATTTTTCGTCCTCACTTTGTTAGAAATTGTTATCCAGAGTATAGCAATAAATGCAGCCAAGCCTAACTCACTGAATAAAAAAAAGTTTATCCGTCATAACAGGCAAGATACTGCCATTTAAGGGATGTCACCTTAGCACTTTTTTGCAGCCCAAGTAAGCCCTGCAAAAATAGACAAACTTAGGCAAAACCTGCATAATCGCCACCGAGTTTTAGCCGGGGGATCAAGGCCATGCAGCAGCCTATTATTCAACTTCAAAATATTGCCAAAAGCTATGGCGATCAAATTGCTCTCCACCCCTTTGACCTCACTATTTATAATGCTGAATTTCTGACCTTACTAGGGCCATCTGGCTGCGGCAAAACCTCATTGCTACGCCTACTCTCTGGGTTCGAAACGCCCGATACGGGCAAAATCCTGCTCAACAACCAAGACATTACTCACGTCGACCCAGAGCAACGCCATATTAATATGGTGTTCCAAAACTATGCCTTATTTCCGCATATGAGTGTGTATGACAATATTGCTTTCGGCCTCGAGTGCCAAAAAGTGCCTAGCAAAGAAATCCATGAACGAGTGACTGAAATTATGCGCCGCGTAAAGCTAGACGATCTAGCGCATCGCAAGCCTAAGCAATTGAGCGGTGGTCAGCAACAACGTGTTGCCATTGCACGTGCGGTGATTAATGAACCCTTGGTGTTATTGCTCGATGAGCCACTCAGCGCGTTGGATTATCACTTACGCAAAACAATGCGCATTGAATTAAAAGCCTTACAACGCCGGCTCGGCATTACCTTTATTCTGGTCACCCATGATCAAGAAGAAGCATTGTCGATGTCCGACCGCGTAGTGGTGATGAACCATGGCAAGATTGAGCAAGTCGGCGCACCGCGCGATGTTTATGAAGAACCCAAAAATTTATACGTTGCTCAATTTATCGGTGAAACCAATATCTTTAACACACCAGTTCTTGCCAAACATGACAATAAAATCGAAGTTGAAATTGCTGGTGATCGGGTGTCGTTTAATACCCAACAAGATTTAGCAATTGGACAACTCGTCAATATTTTAATCCGCCCTGAAGACATTAAAGTGTGGGGCATTAATGAAATCGAAGACAAAGGCGACTTACTCCACGGTCAAGTGGCTGAGGTCATTTACAAAGGCAGTACGGTAGATTTAGTAGTGCAGTTAGACAATGGTCGCCAAGTGTTTGCCAGCGAGTTTTTTGATGACGATGATGAAAATTTAGATTACAAAATCGGCGAACGCGTGCTAATTCAATGGCAACCTGGCTGGGAGGTCATCTTACCGCATGTTAGCGAATAAAGTTATCAAACAAGGCTCAATCCTTATTATTAGTTTATGGCTGTGTGCATTTGCTTTGCTGCCTTTATTATTAGTCCTCGGCTTAAGCTTTTTGCAACCCAGTGAACAAACCATCGTTAGCTGGCACCTCACCCTCAGCAATTACCACGTGCTGATCAATCCAGTTTTTTTTAAGATCTTTATTCACTCCATCGTTTTAGCGTTTATTTGCACCTTTATTTGCTTAATCATCGCCTACCCCGCCGCATTTATTATTGCGCAAACACCAAAACGCTATCAGTCACTTTTATTACTCTTTATGATTTTGCCATTTTGGACAAGCTCGATTATTCGCACTTACGCGATGTTTACTTTGCTTGAAACTAAAGGCTTGCTTAACTCGGTCTTGCTATCAATTGGCTTAATTCATCAGCCGCTGCAAATTCTCTATACCAATACTGCGGTGCTGCTTGGCATTGTTTATAACTTATTGCCTTATATGATTTTGCCGCTGTATGCCAATATCGAAAAATGTGATCCCTATATTTTTGAAGCTGCACGTGATCTTGGCGCGAGTCGTTGGAAGATTTTAAAAGATGTTGCCATTCCCATGACCTTACCTGGCATTATTGCTGGCAGTATTTTAGTTTTCCTGCCTGCGATGACCCTCTTCTATATTCCTGATGTGCTAGGCGGCGCTAAAAGTTTATTACTCGGCAATTTAGTCAAACAACAATTTCTCACTCTCAACGACTGGCCCGGCGGCAGCGCTACTAGTATTGTGCTGACCGTTATTATGCTGCTGATGCTCTGGGTATATCGACGCGCGCAGCGGAGCAATAAAGTGCAGGTGTTTCTATGAAGGGATGGGTCAAAACAAGTTATCTTGGACTGGTGTATTTATTCTTATATACACCATTACTCATCGTAGTAGCGCTTTCATTTAACAATACCTTGTACTCACAATTGTGGCATGGCTTTACCTGGCATTGGTATTGGACACTCTTTCACGACAAAAATCTCGCCATTATTACGCTTCACTCACTAACCATTGGCAGCATCGCCGCCACCATCGCCACCTTGCTCGGCATGCTTGCTGCGGTTGCTTTGTATCGATATCGTTTTTTAGGCAAACAGTTGCTGGATGGCTTGATTTTTATGCTGATTATTATTCCCGATTTGGTTATCGGCATTGCGCTGCTGCTACTGTTTAATATCGTCAAGCTACCGCTAGGCTATTGGAGCTTGCAGCTTGCGCATATTAGCTTTTGCCTGCCCTTTGCAACTATCATCATCAGCAGTCGCTTGGTCGATCTGAATAAACATTTAATTGAAGCGGGCCGAGATTTAGGCGCTGGTGAATACACCTTATATAAACGTATTTTATTTCCATTACTGCTACCAAGCCTTGCTGCTGCGTGGTTAATGAGTTTTACCTTATCGTTTGATGACGTCATTATTAGCTATTTTGTGTCCGGCCCAACGTTCCAAATTTTACCGCTAAAAATTTACTCTGCCGTTAAGCTGGGGATTCGCCCTGAAATTAATGCGCTGTGCACCATTCTGTTAATCACCACCATGACCATTGCCATTTCTGCACAAGCCATCTTAAGGAAGAAGCATTGAGAAAGTTATTCGCCCTCTTATTATTAGTCGTTTGCAGCAGTGTTTTTGCCAACGCCAAGGTGCTGAATATTTATATTTGGCCAAACTATATTCCTGATCAAACTATCAAGCAATTTGAAAAAGCCACTGGCATCACCGTGCATGTTTCTTATTACGATGATAATGCGACCTTATTTGCCAAACTCAAAGCTGCACCCCGCAGCGGTTATGATTTAATTATTCCAAGCAGTTATTACTTAGATCGCATGCGTCGTGAAGGCATGTTACACCCCTTGAACTTAAAAAAAATTCCCAATTTTAAATATCTGCGCAGATTGGTTTTGAATAAAGCTTTTGATCCCAATAATCGCTATAGCGTACCTTATGTGATGGGCACGACGGGTATTGTGGTGAATGACCGTTATTGGCAAGTCAAGTCAGTCCAACACTGGCGTGACTTTTGGCAATCACGGTTTAAAAATCAGTTATTACTACTGGATGATCCGCGCGAGGTCTTTGCTATTGCGCTGATTAAATTAGGCTACTCGATTAACACGACCGATCCGAAAAAAATTAAAGCGGCATATCAAGAGTTATTAAAATTATTGCCGAATATTAGAGTATTTAACTCTGATGGTTTAATCAGTATTTTTGCCGATGAAGATATTACCGTGGGTATGAGTTGGACAGGTGAAGCCTTTTTAGCGCATTCAGAAAATCAGCATTTGCATTATATCTACCCCAAAGAAGGCTTTTCGATTTGGATTGATTGTTTTGCGATTCCTAAATACGCGCCACATGTGAGTAATGCTGAAAAATTTATTAA
>CAYXLV010000128.1:0-5974 GCA_964465995.1 uncultured Coxiellaceae bacterium
TCCAAAGGCTTGATGACCGATGCGCAAGCACGTAAGCAAGGTTTGGGTGGCGAAATTATTGGCGAAGTGAGTTAGGAGAGGGGAATGGCAAGTCGCGTAGCAAAAAATCCAGTGAGTATTCCCGGTGGCGTTGATGTAAAAATTAACGGCCTAGAAGTTACCATTAAAGGGAAACTTGGTCAGTTACAACAACAGCTGAATAAAGCGGTTGCTGTTGCTCATGAAGACAATGAGCTGAAGTTAACTGTAGAAAATGATGCTGACAAAAGTGCGCACGCACAAGCGGGTACAGCACGTGCATTGTTGCAAAATATGGTCACTGGTGTGAGTGAAGGTTTTGAACGGAAGCTGATCATGAAAGGGGTTGGTTATCGTGCACAAGCTAAAGGTAAAACACTGAGCATTACGGCCGGTTTTTCTCACCCAGTTGAAATGCCAATGCCAGAAGGCATTACAGTTGAAACACCTGCTGCGACTGAAATTGTGGTGAAAGGCATTGATAAACGTTTAGTTGGTCAAGTGGCTGCCAATATTCGTGCAGTACGTCCACCGGAACCTTATAAAGGCAAGGGAATTCGATATGCCGATGAACATGTCGTAATTAAAGAGGCGAAGAAAAAATAATGGATAAGATCAAATCACGTAAGCGTCGTTCGTTAAAAACACGCGCAAAAATTAAAGAATTAGCAGTGCATCGTTTATGCGTTTATAAATCGCATAACAATATCTATGCACAATTGATATCACCTTGTGGCGGCCTAGTATTGGCAGCTGCTTCAACACTTGATAAAGAGTTGAAAACTCAAATCAAGCACGGTGGTAATCAAGATGCTGCTAAATTGGTAGGCGAGTTAATCGCAAAACGTGCGAGTGCAGCTGGTGTTAAAAAAGTGGCTTTCGATCGCTCAGGTAATCCTTACCATGGTCGTATCAAAGCGCTAGCTGATGCAGCTCGTAGTGGTGGAATTGAATTTTAAACATAGAAGGTAGTTCTCATGCGCGAACGCGAAAAAAATGCTGATAAAGCCGTTAGTGATGGCATCATTGATAAACTAGTCTCTGTGCGTCGTACAGCGAAGGTTGTAAAAGGTGGACGCCAATTTGGTTTTTCAGCGTTAATCGTTGCTGGTGATGGCGAAGGAAAAGTGGGTTATGGTTTTGGTAAAGCACGTGAAGTGCCAGTTGCTATCCAAAAAGCCACAGAAGCTGCGCGCCGCAATATGATTCAAGTGAATTTAAAAGGTACCACATTACAACATCCGATTCGTTCTCGTCACGGTGCTAGCCGCGTGATGATGTTACCGGCTTCTGAAGGTACCGGTATTATCGCAGGTAGTGCAATGCGCGCTGTATTCGAAGTAATGGGAATTGAAAATATCCTGGCGAAGTGTGTCGGGTCATCAAATCCAATTAATGTTGTTCGTGCAACATTCAATGGCTTACGTGACATGGTTTCTCCAGAAATGGCTGCTGCAAAACGTGGTATTGCGGTGAGTGAAATTTTAGACGATTAATTTGAGGCACTGATAATGGCTGGAAACAAAACTATAAAAGTCACATTAATTAAAAGTCGCTTCGGTCGCAAGCCAGTTCACGCTGCTTGTTTAGTAGGTTTAGGACTACGTCGCCGTATGCAAACTGTTGAGCTAGAAGACACACCATGCATTCGTGGCATGATCAATAAAGTGTCTTACTTATTAAAGGTTGAGGAAGCATAATCATGTATTTAAATACCATTAAGCCTGCTGAAGGTGCAAAGCGTAAAGCAAAACGTGTTGGTCGTGGTATCGGTTCAACCGATGGCAAAACTTGTGGTCGTGGTCACAAAGGTCAACATTCACGTTCAGGTGGTTACCATAAAGTCGGTTTCGAAGGTGGTCAAATGCCTTTGCAACGTCGTGTGCCAAAATTTGGTTTTACCTCACGTAAATCATTAGTATCAACCGAGTTACGTTTAGACGCATTAAACAAATTAGATGTTGATGTGATTGATTTAGATGCATTACGCAACGCCAACATTATCAATGGCCAAATCAAAACAGTGAAAATCATAGGTTCTGGTGAAATTAAAAAAGCCGTGACCATCCGTGGTTTAGGGATTACCAAAGGTGCTAAAGCTGCTATAGAAGCGGCCGGTGGCAAAATCGAGGGTTAGGAATAGTGAAGAGCGCGAAATTAGGATCTGGTTTAGCGTCGGGTGGTTTATCCGAGCTAAAACGCCGCTTGTTATTTGTGTTGATAGGGATTGTCATTTTTAGATTAGGTGCCTACATTCCTATTCCAGGTTTAGATCCCGCGCGCGTTGCCGCTTTTTTCCAGCAGCACGAAGGTGGTTTGCTTGGCATGTTCAACATGTTTTCTGGTGGCGCACTCAGTCGGATGAGTATTTTTGCTCTTGGCATCATGCCCTACATTTCCGCTTCGATTATTGTTCAAATGTATTCTGCTATTTCCCCACAGCTAAAAGAGTTGCAAAAAGAGGGTGAAACCGGCAAACGTAAAATCAACCAGTACACGCGTTACGGCACACTGATCCTATCGGTGCTGCAATCTTTCGGTGTATTAAAATGGATGGTGACCAATAACATTGCATTAAACCCTGGTTTTTCATTCTACTTTGTGGCCATGGTAACAATGGTGACAGGTACGATGTTCTTAATGTGGCTTGGCGAACAAATGACTGAGCGTGGTGTGGGTAATGGTATTTCCCTCATTATCTTCGCTGGTATTGTCGCGCGTTTTCCTTCTGCAATCGCGCAAGTGTTTACCCAAGTGCGCCAAGGACAAATGCAAGTGATTACTTTGTTATTGCTCGTCGTCTTTGTGATCGCAATTACTTTATTTGTTGTTTTTATGGAACGCGCTCAAAGACGCATTACTATCAACTATGCAAAACGCCAACAAGGTCGCAAATTGTATGCGGCACAAAGCAGCCACTTACCACTGAAAATTAATATGTCAGGTGTCATTCCACCGATCTTTGCGCAAGCTATTATTTTGGTCCCTGCATTTTTAGCTAAAAACTTTGGTACGGTTAAAGGATTTGGTTGGTTGAACACGATTTCTCGTCATCTTGAATTTACCCAGCCGACTTACATTATCTTGTTTACCGCTGCGATTATCTTTTTCAGCTTTTTCTATACAGCGCTAGTTTTTAATCCTAAAGAAACGGCCGACAATTTAAAAAAATCGGGTGCTTTTATTCCTGGTATTCGTCCCGGTGAGCAAACGGCACAATATATTGATAGCGTGATGACCAAGCTAACGTTTGTCGGTTCCATTTACTTAGCAGCAGTTTCACTAATCCCCAACTTCTTAATCATTGCTTGGAATGTCCCCTTTTATTTTGGCGGTACTTCTTTGCTGATTATTGTTGTGGTCATTATGGACTTCATGGCTCAAGTGCAGGCGCATTTGATGAGTCATCAATATGAGTCGATTATGAAGAAATCCAAAATGAAAGGTTCAAAAATGGGTTTGATCCGTTAATTGGATTAAACATTGATAGAGGTAATTATGAAAGTTAGAGCATCAGTAAAAAAAATATGTCGACATTGCAAAGTTATCCGTAGAAATGGACAAGTACGGGTGATTTGTAAGGATGCACGACACAAGCAAAGACAGGGTTAAATGCAGCCTAGATTAGCTGTTTTTATAGTTGCTTTTTGGTGCTGTCGAGGTTATCCTTAGCAGCTTTTTGCAGAGATATTCAACGAATTGGAGCGTAATAGATGGCGGTTCGTATAGCCGGTGTAAACCTTCCTGATCATAAGCATGCGCAAATTGCTTTGCGCTCAATTTACGGTATTGGCCCAACCCGTGCCAAAGAAATTTGTTTAACAGCTGGTATTGATCCAGCCACTAAAATCAGCGAATTACCAGAAGAGGATCGTGAAAAGCTCCGTTCTGAAGTCGCTAAGTTCACAGTAGAAGGTGATTTACGTCGTGAAATCGCCATGCAAATCAAACGCAAAATGGACATCGCCTGCTACCAAGGCATCCGCCACCGTCGCGGTCTTCCAGTCCATGGCCAAAGCACCAAAACAAATGCTCGTACCCGTAAAGGTAAGGTCAAATCTGTCGTAAAAGGTAAGAAATAATGGCTAAAGCACGTATTAAACGCAAAATTAGCGAAGGGATTGCGCATATCAACGCAACATTCAATAACACATTAATCACTATTAGTAGCAAAGCCGGCGATGTGCTTTGCCAAAACTCAGCAGGAGCCAATGGCTTCAAAGGTTCTCGTAAAGGAACTCCATATGCAGCACAGCTGGCTGCTGATGCTGCCGCCAAAAAAGCGATTGATGACTACGGTTTAAGAGAAGTAGAAATCAATGTGAGTGGTCCTGGTGCTGGACGTGACTCCGCTATCCGGGCTTTCAAATCAGCTGGATTAACAATTACTAGACTTACTGATTGCACACCATTACCACACAATGGTTGCCGTCCACGTAAGAAACGTCGAGTTTAGGGGGATTTAATTAATGGCAAGATATTTAGGTCCAAAATGTCGTTTATCACGTCGTGAGAAAACAGACTTAGGATTAAAAAGCGGTATCCGTTCAATTGATACGAAATGTAAAGTTGATCGTATTCCAGGTATGCATTGGCAACGTCGTGGCCGCACAACTGACTATGGTGTACAGCTGCGAATGAAGCAAATGATTCGACGCTACTATGATGTTCTAGAAAAACAATTCCGTAATTACTATAAAAAAGCCGATAAACTGAAAGGCTCAACAGGTGATAACTTGTTAAAGCTTTTAGAAGTTCGTTTAGATAACGTGGTTTATCGTATGGGTTTTGCAGCAACACGTGCAGAAGCTCGTCAGTTGGTGAGCCACAAAGCCATTTTAGTGAATGGCGCCGTTGTGAATATTCCATCTTATCAAGTCCAACCAAACGATGTGGTTGAAATTCGCCAAAAAGCGAAAGGTCAGCTGCGCATCAAAGCGGCTTTGGATTTAGCACAACAACGTCAAGCAGTGTCTTGGATTGATGTCGATTCTACAAAAATGACCGGCACCCTAAAAGACACACCAGATGTTACTGAGTTACCAGCTGAGTTTAAAGTGAACTTAGTGGTAGAGCTTTATTCCAAGTAGATCTAACAGAGGCTTTGCAATGCAAGATATTTATAAAACATTTTTAACACCGAAGAATATACAAGTGCAAACAGTATCGCCATTCCATTCGCGTATTGTTTTAGAGCCATTAGAACGTGGTTTCGGTCACACCCTAGGTAACGCACTTCGCCGTATTCTTTTATCTTCAATGCCAGGCGCTGCCATTGTTGAAGCACAAATCGAAAATGTGCTACATGAATACAGTACGCTAGAAGGCGTCCGTGAAGATATGGTTGATATTCTACTCAACCTGAAGGGTGTTGCCATTAAAATGCAGGGCCGCGAAGAGGTCACACTCACGTTACACAAAACAGGTTTAGGACCTGTCACAGCCGCTGATATCACTAGCGAGCACGATGTTGAAATCATTAATCCAGAACATGTTATTGCGCATCTTACTCAAGATGGCAATATCACTATGCGTTTAAAAGTGCAGTTAGGCCGTGGTTATGTGCCAGCGAGCATTCGTGAATCTGAAATGGAAGAGTCACGTCCTGTTGGAACTCTTTTATTAGATGCCTCATATAGCCCAGTTAAACGCGTTAGCTACGAAGTTGAAAATGCTCGTGTTGAAAAACGCACTGACTTGGATAAATTAATCATTGATCTAGAAACTAATGGCACCTTAGATCCAGAAGAAGCCATTCGCCGTTCAGCCACCATTTTACAACATCAATTAGCCGCTTTTGTTGAATTACAACATGAAGACTCAAGAGACTTCGAAGAGCAAGAAGATCAAGTGGATCCATTACTAATGCGTCCTGTTGATGATCTTGAACTGACTGTTCGTGCTGCTAACTGTTTAAAAGCTGAAAATATTTATTACATTGGTGTCTTAGTACAAC
>CAYXLV010000129.1:0-3538 GCA_964465995.1 uncultured Coxiellaceae bacterium
TGGGTAAATATTTTCTCAACAAAAATACCATTGGGTAGATATATGAAAAAATATGTTTTTTCCATATGCTGCTCATTGGAGTGCTTGCTAGAGGCGCCTCTGATTGGTTGTTATTATTGGGATTGTTGTTCTTCTTTGATTTTTCATCAACGCTTTTTTGCTGCTTACGCATATTGATTGCCTCATGTTGGAAGGTTAAAACTAACGTTTAAATTACCTTCCTGGCAGCCAATGGCGTGACCATAACAATCACCACAATACTTGTCAAGAATTGAACACCAAGCCAGTGGATTCAAATAATCGCATCGCAAATAGTCTTTATTTAGTGGCTAAGGCCTTGAAAGATAGCTAGTATTGGGTTCGATTGCTCTAATCACTTGGTCGCTGGCAGCAAGCAATCGGTGATATACTCGACTGAATTTTATTGAGAATTTAGTGACAGGAGTCAGTATGGTAAAACTCATCACAATTCAAGATGTGGCAACTCTAATTGAAAAAATTGGCTTAAGCGAGTGCTTGAATCAATTAATCGAAAAGCTCAATCAAGATTACGCCCGCTGGGATGATTTTAGTAAATCACCACGCCATGTTACCCACTTTACCGATGGTGTGATTGAATTAATGCCGATTTGCGATGATCAATATTACGCATATAAATTTGTCAACGGACATCCCAAAAACCCACAACAACATAAGATGACCGTCGTTGCCGTCGGTATGTTAGCTGACAGCGTAACGGGTTATCCACTAATGATTAGCGAAATGACATTACTGACTGCGATTCGCACTGCAGCAGCATCCGCGTTAGCCGCAAAATATTTAGCTAAAAAAAATAGTCAAACACTAGGTATTATTGGCACCGGTTCGCAAGCTGAGTTTCAAGTTTTAGCACATCAAACTGCCTTAGGTATTAACACCGTAAAATATTTTGATATCGATCCACAAGCCATGCAAAAATTCGCGCATAATTTAAAGACCAGTAACTTGCAATTAATCCCTTGTAAAAATGCAGCAGCAGTAATGGCAGATGTTGATGTGATTATCACTGCAACAGCTGATCGTGCGCGTTTAAGTATTTTAAAAGATGAATGGGTAATGCCCGGTTTGCATATTAATGGTGTTGGTGGTGATTGTGCAGGCAAAACCGAATTGGATCCACGCATTTTAGAGCGCAGTAAAATTGTCGTTGAATATTTAGAGCAAACTAAAATAGAGGGTGAAATTCAGCATCTAGATGAGTCAGCGGTTTATGCCCAGTTATGGGAGTTATGTGCCGGTAAAAAATTGGGGCGTGAAAATAATACAGAAATTACTTTATTTGATTCAGTGGGTTTTGCGCTAGAAGATTATTCAATATTAAGTTTGTTTTATCAATGGAGTGAGGTTTATGGCATTGGTGCTGATATTGCCATGGTTCCAACTCTAGAAGACCCTAAAAATTTATTTAGTCTGCTTCATTCAAAAAAACCAACCTAGCCCACTCATCTTGGACGCTCACATCAATTTGAGTCAGTTTTTTTTCATAAGCTGCTGCAACGGTGGCAATTTCTTTTTCCAAAATACCAGATAAAATCAATTGGCCATTGGGATTAAGTCGCTCTATTAATAAAGGCGCTAACTCAATTAAAGGATTAGCAAGAATATTGGCAATAACAACATCCGCCTTAATAACGGGTAATTGTTCTGGTAATAAAATATAAAGCTGTTCTTTAACAAACGCGTTTAGAGTTCCATTGTGGTAAGTCGCCTCCAATGCTTGCGTATCATGATCCACGGCAAACACTTCCTTTGCGCCTAATGCCAGCGTTGCTAACGCCAAAATGCCAGACCCACAACCATAATCAATGACTATTTGCTTGTGCGGTGGATGTTTAGCTAACCAATCAAGGCAGAGTGCTGTGGTGGGGTGTGTGCCAGTACCAAATGCGAGCCCTGGATCGATGCGTACAATATCACCCGTTAACTCATGAGTGTCATACCAACTTGGACAAACCCAAAGTTGCTCGGCATAACATTGCGGTTGAAATTGTTGTTGGGTGAGTCGCACCCAATCTTGTTCGGCCAGTTGCTCAATTTCGCAGTCGAGTGGTTCGCTAAGATTTAATTGTGCAGCCAGTTGTTCAATAATCGCATCCGGGTTGGTTTGTTCTGTAAACAAAGCCACGACTTTAGTGTGTTGCCACAAAGGCGTTTCATTTGGCTCAAGTTGAAATAATTCTTGATCGGCAGCATCTTCAAGTGATACGGATAACGCCGACTGTTCCATTAAATAAGCCGAAATCACTTCTGCCAATTCAGCAGAAGTGGTGATGCTGATTTTGAGGTATGCCATCAGCGTTTATCCAAGCCTAACTTTTTCTCTAAATAGTGAATGTTTTGTGATCCTTCACGAAAATTCTCATCGTTAATGAGCTCTTCTTGCATCTCTATATTGGTTTTGATGCCTTCAACAATAATTTCTTGTAATGCATTGTGCATGCGCGCAATAGCAATATCGCGATTCACTCCATAAGTGATCAGTTTACCAATGAGCGAATCATAATAAGGCGGCACCTTATAACCACTATAAAGATGAGAATCCATGCGCACACCCATACCGCCGGGTGCATGAAATAAATCCACTGTCCCAGGACATGGCATAAACGTTTTTGGGTCTTCTGCATTAATGCGGCATTCAATCGCATGACCTTTAATACAAACATCTTTTTGGGTGTAGCTTAATGGGTTGCCGGCAGCGATTCGAATTTGCTCCTTAATAATATCGATCCCGGTGATCATTTCTGTGACGGGATGCTCGACCTGAATACGTGTATTCATTTCAATAAAATAAAATTCGCCGTTTTCATATAGAAATTCAAATGTGCCAGCGCCTTTGTAATGAATAGCAATACAAGCTTGCACGCAACGTTCACCAATGGCTGCGCGTTGCTCTGGGGTGATGCCAGGCGCTGGTGCTTCTTCCAATACTTTTTGATGGCGACGTTGCATGGAGCAATCCCGTTCGCCTAAATGAATAGCATGACCTTGCCCATCACCAATCACCTGCACTTCAATATGACGTGGATTTTCTAGAAACTTTTCCATATACACTTCGGAGTTACCAAAGGCCGCGGATGCTTCTGTTTTAGTCATCGCAATAGCATTCAATAATTCGCTTTCGCTGCGCACCACACGCATACCGCGTCCGCCACCGCCGCCAGACGCTTTAATAATAATGGGATAACCAATCTCTTTAGCGAGTGCTAAGTTTTTCGAATTATCATCGGATAAAGCCCCGTTAGATCCCGGAATACAAGGAATGCCAGCTTCACGCATTGCTTTAATCGCAGAAACTTTATTACCCATTAAACGAATGGTTTCAGCGGACGGTCCAATAAACACAAATTCACTTTGTTCAACTTGTTCAGCAAAGTCAGCATTTTCTGCTAAAAAACCATAGCCTGGATGAATAGCTTCAGCATGTGCAATTTCAGCAGCGCTAATGACAGATGGAATGCTTAAATAACTGGAGGTGGAATTTGGTGGGCCAATACAAACC
>CAYXLV010000129.1:3548-5883 GCA_964465995.1 uncultured Coxiellaceae bacterium
CGGCGAGTTTAACATGCATCAGATCTGAGTCTGCGGTTGAATAAACTGCAACCGTTTTAATGCCAAGCTCTTTGCAAGCACGGTGCACGCGCAACGCAATTTCGCCACGATTGGCGATAAGGATTTTTTTAATCATGATTATTCCCCGGTATCAATGATAAAAAGGGATTGATCGTATTCAACCGGTTGCTCGTTATCGATGAGTCGTGCGCTAACAACACCGGCTTTATCAGCTTCAATTTTATTAAACATTTTCATGGCTTCGATAATGCATAAGGTATCGCCGACATCAACATGCTGGCCCACTGACACAAAAGGTGAAGCACCAGGCGTTGCAGATAAATAAACGGTGCCGACCATGGGCGATTTAACCGTATGCCCATCGGGAGCAGTAGGTTTTGGTGCTGCAGCTGCTTTGGGTGCAGCATCAGTTTGTGGGCTAGGTGCTGCAGGGGCCGGTGCAGCCGCAACAACTTGCGTGGTGCTGGGTGCTGCGGTGACCGAGGTTTGGCAACTAATGCGTACCGAGTCATCGCCTGATTTCACTTCCAGCTCACCAATACCCGTTTCTTTAACGAGTTCGATGAGTTTACGAATTTTACGTGTATCCATTTTATTTTCCTTTGCTCAATAAATATTGATGCGCAGCATTCAGAGCGAGCTCATAACTGTGTGCACCAAAACCAAATACGCCACCAATAGCAATGTCTTCCAAGTAAGAATGATGCCGGAAGGCTTCACGCGTCTTGGGGTTGCTAAGGTGAACTTCTATAAACGGGATGGCAACGCCGGCCAGTGCATCACGTAATGCCACGCTGGTATGAGTAAACGCAGCGGGATTAATAATGATTAGGTCGACTTGTTGGGATTGTGCTTGATGAATGTGTTCGATGAGATCGTGTTCGGCATTGCTTTGCCAGGCTTGTAAGTCATGCCCAAGTGTTTGGGCCGCCTGCTCGAGCTGGGCGTTGATATCCGCCAGCGTTGTAGTGCCGTAGATGCTTGTTTCGCGAGTGCCCAATAAGTTTAAATTAGGCCCGTGTAATACCAGGATTTTTGCCATGGGCGGTATTGTGCCTGAGAGTCGGACCATTGTCTAGATCGATGCAGATATCAGCAAGATCAAGGTAGATAACCGCAAATTCAGCGCATTTTGTTTAAATAAAGATCAGTTTTCGATGCGGTCTAGATGCTTTAGAAACTGGGCCGCTGATTTTTTGCCGACAATGCGGCTATTGCGAATTTCCTTGCCGTCTTTATTAAAGAACAGCATGGTTGGCGGTGCGATCACGCCATAGTGGCGCTCGAGCATTTTATCGTCCATATCGTTGGCTGTCACGTCTGCGCGTAGCAATATGTAATGGCTTAAACGCTGTTTCACATCGGGATTGGTAAAAGTGAAATGATCCATTTCTTTGCATGCGATACACCAGTCCGCATAAAAGTCGAGTAACACAGGTTTGCCTTGTGCTTTAGCAACAGCGAGCTCACGTTCGACATCATCAAGCGTTTTGACAGTAATAAAATTCAAGCCAGTTTTATGGCCTGGGTTTTTTAATTGGTTAACGTTAATTGGCTGCAGTGGATTAGTGCTGCCTAAGGTGGCGCCAACGATGAGTAAGATGCCGTAAATAAAAAAAAGAATGCCAATACCCTTACCAATTTTTTTGATAAGCGTTGTGCAGGTATTAAATGCGCCGGCATAAATAGCTGTGCCAATCATCAGTGCTGCCCAAAGGAGCATGCTATACAATCCAGGGATGACGCGCTGCAACATATAAATTGCGACGCCAAGTAATAATATGCCTAAAATATTTTCAACGATCCGCATCCAGTTGCCCGCTTTGGGTAAAAACCGCGACCCAAAGGCACCAATAAATAATAAAGGCAGTCCCATGCCGATTCCCATAAAAAATAAGGCAATCCCGCCCAGACTGGCATTACCGGTTTGGCTGATATAACCAAGCACGGCGACTAACGGTGGGGTAACGCAAGGCGATAAAATCAATGTGGATAAGCAGCCCATCATAGCAGCACCAAAATAAGAGCCGCGTTTTTGATGTTCGCTGGCAACAGCCATACGATGGCGCAATTTACTGGGAAGTTGAATTTGGTATAACCCAAATAGCGATAAGGCTAATAAGACAAAAATCAAACTAAATAAAATAATAATCCAGGGTTTTTGTAGTGTGGCTTGAATAGTGCTACCAAGATAACCAAACACCACGCCTGCGATCGCATAAGTGATTGCCATGCCTAATACATAAGCGAGTGATAATCCAAACGCGTGTGAGTGAGAGATTTTCTTTTGCCCAACAATAATGCTGGATAAAAT
>CAYXLV010000130.1:0-5870 GCA_964465995.1 uncultured Coxiellaceae bacterium
ACCCACAAAAAATAATTTCAAATTTGCTTTCCTGACTTGTGGGTAATGATTAGGTGCTTGTCTTGACTCAGCAATTATAACTATGAGAATATCCTGCAAGCCTTTTTTTTGACGAAATAACCATCAAGGATTGATATGAAGTTTCTACAACATCTTCTGTTTTTCACGCTTAGCTTTTTTGTAATAACTGCCTTAGCTGGTGGTCCAGATAAAGCACCTCCTAAACCACCTTTAAGTTTTTTTGTTTTTGACGCTTCTGTCGGTCCAAGTTTTATGCACGATCCTGATCATTTAACCGGCACTAATGAAATTCCGGGCGTCACTGCTGCAGCGTCACTTCCCATCGATGCTTCAACCTATACGGGCTACAATTTAGGCTTGATGTTTGGTTATCAGATTTATGCATTGCGTTTTGCCGTGCAATATCTTTTTTTCAGTAACCGCATTAAACATTATTTTGCTAATGATGTTGATGAGTCTTTACGTTATGGGCATTGGAAAGCCCATGCTGTTATGATGAATGTGCTGTTTTACTTTTCAAAACTTTTCACAATTTTAACTCCTTATGCAGGCATCGGGCTTGGTTATGCAAGAGTTAATTATGATATCTTGGCTGATTTTTCTGGAAGTCGCAGTACTAACTTTTTTGCCTACCAAGTGATCGTAGGGGTTTCAATGATGGTGTCACGCCGCTTAGGTTTATTTGTGGATTATCGCTATCTAGGAACAGCCGGGGATGTTCGCGTTAGTCTTCCGCAAACACCCGGGCTATTTTTAATGCAGTGGCGTCAGCATTACCATGTCAGTACATTAAATGCCGGTGTTGAACTGCGCTTTGCCGCTTAGCACGTTAATCAACGCGTCCCATGTAAAGGTTCTTGATTTCGACATATTCTTCAATGCCGTATTTAGAACCTTCACGGCCAATACCGGATTGCTTAACGCCCCCAAAGGGTGCCATTTCTGAAGAAACCATGCCGGAATTAATACCCACCATTCCATACTCTAATGCTTCACCCACTCGCCAGACTCGGCCAATATTGCGACTAAAAAAATAAGAGGCTAGGCCAAAAATAGTATTGTTGGCCATCTCAACAGCTTGTGCTTCAGTTTTAAAGGGAAAGAGCGGGGCAACCGGGCCGAAAATTTCTTCTTGGGTGAAAGCCATCTCGGTATTCGCGCCACAGAGTACGGTGGGTTCGAAAAAGAGTTTGCCTATCGAGTTGGCGGCTTTACCGCCAGTTAATGCTTTGGCGCCTTTGCTCATGGCGTCATCGACCAGTTGGGAGACTTTTTCGATGGCTTTTGCATTGATTAAAGGGCCTTGGGTAACATCTTCTTTTAAGCCATTACCTAATTTAAATGACGTCACAGCGTTGGCGAGTTTTTTGGAAAATTCATCGTAAATACTGTCTTGCACTAAAATGCGATTCGCACAGACACAGGTTTGTCCCATATTACGGAACTTCGAACGCAATACACCTGCAATCGCTTGATCAATATCGGCGTCATCAAAAACAATAAACGGTGCATTACCACCGAGTTCCATTGATACTTTTTTTACTGTATCAGCACATTGTTTCATTAAGGTTTTACCAACCGGCGTTGAGCCAGTGAATGAGAGTTTGCGCACTAAAGGGTTTTCACACATCTCTTTGCCAATATCTTGTGGAATGCCGGTGACCACGCTAATAACACCGGGTGGGATGCCAGCCTCTTCAGCGAGCACCATTAAGGCAAGAGCAGAATAGGGAGTGTCTTCGGCGGGCTTGATGATCATTGGACAACCTGCGGCCAGTGCAGGTCCGCATTTACGTGTGATCATGGCGGCCGGGAAATTCCAAGGTGTAATGGCAGCCGTGACCCCAATCGGTTGCTTAATAACCACCATGTGGTCACCAGCGTTGGGCGCTCCAATAACATCGCCATAAATGCGCAGTGCTTCTGCAGCAAACCAGCGAATATAATTATTTGCATAAGTGATTTCACCGCGGGATTCAGTGATAGGTTTACCTTGTTCGAGGGTCATGATTTTAGCGAGGTCTTCGTGGTGTTGGTCGATGAGGTTGGACCAGTTGAGTAAAAGTTGATGTCGTTCTTTAACAGATTTGCTGCGCCATTCTGGCCAGGCTTTGTTGGCGGCTTCAATAGCACGCCTTGTTTCTGCAATACCGCAACGCGGTACAGTGCCAATTTGGGAACCGTCGTAGGGATTGTAGACTGGAAACGTATCTTTGCTGTCTGCATCAATCCACTGGCCGGCGATGTAGCACTGTTGGCGAAAGAGAGAAGGGTTAGCTAAATCCATTTTATTACTCCTTAATGTGGTGCAAATCATTATACAGGAGCATATAAGCTAAATCAGTTTTTCGGTGCTGCAAGAAAAGCTCAAACTTTGTGCAAATTAAAAATATCGATTTGTTTAAATGTTGCGCATCCAAAAAGTACATTAACTTTAAGTGTTTTTTATAATTGCATGAAAAAATGATACCTAAAAAATACCTTAAGTTATGTTTCAAAAATGTTACATAATTATATGAATTTTATAGCTTATATTTTCTTGACATGTTTTTTGCCTGATGACAGAATGCCCGAACTTTCGTTTTTAATTAATTGAAATTAAGGAAACACAATGAAGAAAGTAACACTCGCTATAGCTTGTGCAGCTTTAACTTTTAGCACACTTGGCATGGCTGCCTCATATGATAGCAAGGTTGCTCCCGATAATAGCTCTTACCCAACGGGTATTTACGTAACTGGCAGCGCTGGTTATGGTAAAACCGATTCACGTGGGCCAGTTAAAAACTCAGGTTTTGTCTGGAATGCAGGTGCTGGATACCGTTTTAACAAATACATTGCTGTTGAAACTGGTTACATGCGTCTTCCACGCGTGAAAGGCATGGGCGTAAAGATTTACCCTAACTTGGTTTACTTAGTTGCTAAAGGCATCTACCCAATTAACGAAACATTTGATGTATTCGCTAAAGCAGGTGCTGGTTATGTTTGGACTAGCAGCAAGCCAAGCAATATGGCAATTCTTGGAAGCCGTATTAGCCCTAAAGCACACCTTATTGTACCTGTGTTTGGTTTAGGTGCTGATTACAACATCAGCCAAAACCTAGCCGTGACTGTGCAAGGTGTTACGACTATTAAAAGTGGACACACTATCCCAACAACTTATGCTGGTTTAGCGGGTCTAACTTACTCTTTTGGCTAATCACTTAGATTGTCCAACGGAACGAAAAATCCCTGCCTAGTGCAGGGATTTTTTTATCTTATCCGCTCATTTTTCTGCAGCTTATTTGTCGCAGCTGCTTAGATCTGGACAAGCCAGCGCAGCTCTTCTACAATGCGCGCTCTATAAATTCTAAAACGGATCAACACAATGGCAATAAATTTGAACACAGTCATCTATCTAGTGGCAGCGATTCTCATCCTCATTATCTTATTCGTCCTATTACGCAAATTTCGTGGTAAGAAGAATGTAAAAAACCAGATATATGTTGGAAACTTAGCTTATCGAGTGAATGAAAATGATTTAAAAACCTTCTTTGGCGAATACGGTTCTGTTGAAGAAGCTTATGTAGTGAAACATCCCCGTACGCGACGTTCGAAAGGTTATGCATTTGTTAAATTTGCAAAATCTAATTCTGCTGCCGATGCATTGGTAGCACATGGTCAGCAAATGTTTGGTCGAACTATTGTGGTTCGCTTGGCTAAGCCTAGAACTGACGATTAATCATCATACACACTATTTGAATACTCATTGTCTGCCTTTGTTAAGAGGGCAGCTTTGAGTATTTTTTTAGGCAGATTTTTGATTTAAATTAAAACCTTAAATATCTCCTCTAACATTCTGAAATAAAAATGTTTTGAATAAGCCAGAAAAGTATACTATCCCTTTGGGCAAGCGCTTTATTTATACGAGGAGCTCGTGATGGAGTTTAATACTGTCGAATTGCCTGAGTTTAAAATGATCGGTGTGACCATGCGCACGAATACTGCGACCCAAATGCAAAAACCCACCATTCCAGATTTCTTCTATGAATTTATCAATAACAAAAAAATGGAAAAAATTCCGCACGTTGAAAACCCAAAGCTCTTGTATGGCGCTTACGTTGACTATGAAAGCGATGCTGATGGTGACTACACCATATTATTAGGTGCCAAAGTCAGTGAGTTTGCTGATGTTGCTGGTATGGAGCAAAAAACCATCCCGGCGTCTAAGTATGCCGTTTTTGATGTGGAGAACACGGATAAAATTCCAGTGACATGGTTTAAGATTTGGATGGCAGACTTGGAGCGCACCTACACAGGTGATTTTGAATTACACAATCAAGAGACGGGTGAAATTAAAATTCACGTTGCTATCAAATAGCGACTAAAAACCATTGATTAGAAGCCGCATAAAACGGAGAATACCCACAAATTTTTGAGCTGGAGACATGGATATGTCACATCAAAAGGGATTCGCGCTCTTAGAGACAATGCTGGTGATGGCCTTGTTAGCCATTATTGCCTCCGTGGGAATTTTGGCGATCAGGCGCCAATTGGAGACAAGCCGTATCCAAAAAACCGGACAGGAAATCAAACAGGTATTGCAAGCCGCTTTGGCTTATTACGTTGATCATCAACACACTTGGCCAAGCAATAACATGAACCTACCAGGCTATCCATTACCGTATAACAATCGTTCAGCTTTTACGATCTATCTTCCCAACCACAATCGGGTCAGTGAGCTTGGTACGCGTTACTGTTGGGGAACAGAATCTGATAATCGTCGACTATTTTGGGTGGCGATTAAAACGCCTAATCAAAGTGTTGCTAAGCGCATTGCCGCGCAAGTACCGAATGCTATTGCCACTGCAGATCCACGACGTACTAATCCGCCACCGTGTACCGATACCCATTGCTATGTGCGGGCTGAGATTATTGAGCCGAGTGATCTTGGCGTAAAACGCACTGAGGCATATATCACCGCAATTGGGCACTGTCGGCACGGTAAAACGATTGATCATTGCGCCTTTGTGGCGTATGGCGGCGTTTATACTGATTCCTTTCGCGTGAGCTTTCCCGCTTGTCCCAAAAGCATGTTGCCTAAAGCCACAGCCGCACCTAACAATATCACCCTGCATTTACGCAATGCAGATATCAGCAGCTTTCAAGTGGCCACCCAGTGCCAAATAACAATAAATCCCAAGACTAAACAGCAAAGTTGTGTGATTAACGCCATTGCAAAATTGCGCACTCTGCAACAAAGTGTCGTCAACATTGCAGTCTATGGTGGGACAGTGGGTTTAAGTTATGTTGTCGCTTGCGTGCCTAAAAAGCTGATGCAAGAAGCGACATACATAGACTCTTAAAAGCGGCTGTTTTAATCAACCGAAGATTTGCGACATTGTTGAATAATGCTGCCGGTAAAATTGTCGACGATTTTACCAAAGGCGTTGGGGGTTTTTTCAATATGGCTAATAAGAAAGGCGATTAGGCGGGTGGGGTTGTTATCAGTGGTTTGTGCTATTGCATGATCATCAAAGAGTAACGTCGCTGTATATCGATCGGTCATGGACACCTCCTAGTTCCAAAGAGAGGAAAACGATTATAGCGACCTTCACTGGTTGATGGAATCTCAAGTAGGAGTCAAAAAAAGGAATGAATCGACTTTTGAGCGTGAATGAATATAATAATGCTTCATTAAATGAAGGGCTTGGAATGAAAGCACTAAGTATAAAAAACCTGACTAAAGTCTATCCAAATGGCACTCATGCATTACGCGGTGTTAGTTTTGATATCAATCAAGGTGATTTTTTTGCCTTACTTGGCCCAAACGGTGCGGGTAAAACCACTTTAATTGGTATTCTGACCTCACT
>CAYXLV010000131.1:0-5831 GCA_964465995.1 uncultured Coxiellaceae bacterium
CTATAAAGTTGCCATGTCACTACCGGTGCAGATTACGATTTTTGTCGGCTTTCTATTTGCCTTTGCGATTAAAATTCCGATGTGGCCTGTGCATACCTGGTTGCCAGATGCACATACCGAAGCACCCGCTGGCGGCTCGGTAGTTTTAGCGGCATTGATGTTAAAGCTCGGCGCATATGGTTTTTTAAGATTTAGCTTGCCGATTGTGCCTGATGCGTGTCGCTACCTTGATTGGTTAATGATAGCGTTGTCATTAATCGCAATTGTTTACATCGGTTTTATCGCGATCGCACAAACCGATATGAAAAAACTGATTGCCTATTCATCGATTGCGCATATGGGATTTGTCACCCTAGGCTGTTTTTTAATTTACGTCATTATTGGCCGCACCGCGAATATGCAAGATGCCTATTTGAGTTTAGAAGGCGGCATGGTGCAAATGATCTCACACGCCTTTGGATCCGGCGCGATGTTCCTAGCCTTTGGCGTGATCTACCAACAAATTCACACGCGGATGATTCAAGACTTCGGTGGTATCGCCAAAACCATGCCGGTATTTGCCGCCTTTTTTATGGTCTTTGCGATGTCGAATGTGGGCTTGCCCGGCACCTCCGGTTTTGTCGGCGAATTTATGGTGATTTTAAGTTCTTACAAAGCCACCTTTTGGGCGACCTTTTTTGCGGCGTCCACTTTAGTGATTGGCGCCGCTTACACCTTATGGATGTATAAGCGCGTTTTTTATGGTGAGGTGATTAATATGGGTGTTGCCGAGCTAAAAGATATTAAAGGCGTTGATACTTTTATTTTTGTGTTACTGGCAGCCGCTGTATTTTGGATTGGGCTGTATCCAAATTGGTTGCTTAATATTTTTCATGCGTCGGTTGGTCATTTATTACAACTGAGTACTGCAACGAAATTAACCTAATTAATTGATGAGGACACATCTATGGCTAATGTGCCAAATTTAATTCCCGCGCTGCCAGAAATTTTTGTGATGGTAATGGCCTGTGTCATTTTGATGTTGGGTGTTTTTGCACCGAAGTTAAAGCACCTGCCATACTATTGCGTGCAATTAACATTGATTGGAGTAGCTGCACTCACTTGGTATGTTTTTAATGTGGTTGATTTAAGCACGCCAATGTTGACCTTTAATGGCACCTTTGTCCTGGATAAATTGGCGGTGAGTCTAAAGTTTTTTATTTATCTTTCAGGTTTTTTAACGTTTCTTTATTCACGGCAATATAATGACGACCGCCGTATTCCACAAAATGAATTTTATGTCTTAGGTTTACTATCAATTCTTGGCATGATGGTGTTGGTGTCTGCACACAACTTTATTACGCTTTTCTTAGGGCTGGAATTATTGTCTTTGCCGATTTACGCGATGGTTGCATTACAGCGCGGTAAAGAACGGTGCATTGAAGCAGCGATGAAATACTTTGTGTTTGGTGCCTTGGCTTCAGGTTTATTGCTTTACGGTTTGTCTTTATTATTTGGAGCGACCAAGTCTTTAGATATTGCAGCTGTTGCCAAAGTAATTGCTGCAACTCCTCTGCAAGCGAATTTACTGATGGTGTTTGCGATGGTGTTTACCATTGCGGGTATTACGTTCAAATTGGGTGCCGCACCATTTCATATGTGGGTGCCAGATGTTTATGATGGTGCGCCGAGCACAGTCACTTTATTTTTAAGCAGCGCCCCCAAAATTGCTGCCTTTGGTTTAGCGATTCGATTGATTGTTGAAACTATGCCGTCACTCCACGTGCAGTGGTCAGAAATTTTAACCGTTGTTGCGATTTGCTCGATGGCGATTGGTAACCTGGTGGCGATCGTGCAGTCGAATATTAAACGCATGTTAGCGTATTCATCGATTGCGCATATTGGCTATATGTTGCTAGGCATCGTTTGTGCCACGCAACGAGGGTATACCGCGGCAATGTTTTATATCATTACCTACAGCATTATGACGCTAGGTGCGTTTGGCATGGTGATTTTAATGAGTCGTGCAGATTTTGAAGCAAGTCAAATTAATGACCTGGCTGGTTTAAATACTCGTAATCCTTGGCTGGCTTTTATGATGATGATTATTATGTTTTCGATGGCGGGCATTCCACCGCTGGTTGGCTTTATTGCCAAAGTTGGAGTGATTGAAGCATTGATTCAAGCGAATATAACTTGGTTGGCGGTAGTCGCTGTGTTATTCGCTATCGTCGGTGCTTACTATTACATCCGCGTGATCAAAGTCATGTATTTTGAAAAGCCATTAGAAGCACATCCGCCTATTGCTTATGCGGGTGATGTAAAGCTCGCCATTAGTGTGAATGGGATTGGTGTCTTACTGCTTGGCGTTTTCCCGGGAGCGCTATTTGCCTTATGTCATGTCGCTTTTTAAGTCAATGTTCGATACTGATTGTTTGCATACTGATTTTTTCAAGCAATGCGCTGGCCTATAAAACACCAGACTTTACTCCCAATGAAATGGATTATCTGCAAGCATTGACTGTTTACCCTTTGGAAAAGGGTGATGTTGTGCTGCAGTTACTACCTTTTTATTATCATGATCCAACGTATAACTCGTTTGGCTTGCCATTAAATTTTCAATATGGTTTTACAGATAAACTCTTTCTTTGTGTCACATTCGGTGTTTTCAATACTCAGCGCATGCTGGATATGCTGCGTGTCTATGGCGTTGGTGATTTAAACTTGGCGCTGCAATACAGCATAATGTATGTCAACAATACCAATAACCATATTTCATTTGCTTTTAATGTCAATTTACCAACGTCTGATGTAGGAAAAGGATTTACGGATGGTTTCGTGCGTTTTGCACCAACCTTTATTTTTGCTCACGACAGCGTACACCCAAAGTGGATTGGTCAGCTCTTTGGGCAGGTTTTATTAAGCCTTGTCGATCGAATTAAAAGCCCACGCGGTGCGACGACGTTAACCCCAGCCGCGCATGAGTTAGTGGTTAATCTTGGGTATGCCATACGCACCCAATATTTGAATTACAGTGTGGAAGTTAACTGGTTTAATAATCGCTGGAATAATCACGGTCAGTTAAATATTTTATATATTACGCCAGGCTTTTTTTTTCTAACCAAAAGCGATTTAGAAATTGGAATTGGTGCCGCGTTTGGCGTAACGCGGCAATCGGATCAGTATCGAATACTAGCCAATATTACTTATACGCTCCCAATGCCTAAATCGCAGTAAATCCGATTAGCCACGTTTCATTGATAGAAAAAGTTTCCCCAGGATAAAATTTTCTTAATAGCTTTGTTTTGGTGCTGTATTCGAACATTGATTATTTTAGATGATATGATCAATTGCAAAGTAAAGTAGTTTATTGGCTTATCAAAAAGAATATTATTTTTAAAGATGGTAATTTTACCTAGTAAAATAAAAGGATTTAATATTTTGTTAAGGAAAATAATCTGGATAAATATGAACTGCTATGATAATTTTTTGGAGTTTCTTTCTAATTAATACGGAGGTTTTTAATATGAAGCAAAGTCGTGATTTTAATCCAGAAAAAGAAGAGACAGACAATAATGAGCCTATATTAGATAATAATAGTTTTAACCAAGATCAATCAGAAGACGATTTGCTTTTTGATCCCTCACTTGATGATCAACAAAATACAATTTGGAACATAATAGCACCTTACCTACAACCACTTGTTTATATACTCAACGAAATATCCGCAACCGGCTTAGAACCTGTGTTCAATTGGTTCTTAGGGCGGGCTGCTTATGAAGCTTTTGTTTGGCTTGCCAATGGCGGCAGTGGCGAGGAAGCAAATGGTGATATGCAGCAAGATTCCTGGATGCCAGCAGTGTTTGGCACATTAGTAGGGGCACTTGTCCTGCATAATTTAATTTTGGATATGAGAGGCAATGTTTCTCCTGCCGAAGATACTTATGAGGTTGTTACTGGGACTGGCAATGATAAGTTGATTAAAGATGCTATTAGAGAGCAAAGATTAACAAATACGGGTGCGCTATTGGTAAAAGCAAAGAATTTTTTTGACTTTGTGCCTATTTCGTTGTTCAGTTTTGGAATATTGGCGTCGGCAGATGGTGTTGCATTTAAAGACTGGGGTGTTGAAGGTATACCGTTATATATCCTGACAGGCTCTGCTTCTTTACTTGGAACCTTGTATTACAAAATGTTTACAGATAAAAAAATAGTGAAGCATAATATTGCTTTTGTGCAGCAAATTGAAAAAGCCATTTCATTGTTAAAATCACCAAGTGATCTAGGCAATGCGATGATCGCCCCCTTTTCATCAATGCAAGCGTTTCGTCAATTTTTGTCTAATACCTGCAGGGGATTAGAAGCAGGAATAATGACAAGCTTTAATGCTAGTTATCGTGGTATTTCTGCCGCTTTTATTGGTTATTCGGTGCTAAATATTATTAAAGAAAATGCTGGTAAGGATTATGGGTTTTTGGTTTGGTCTGCTTTAGGAACTACAGTATATCTTACTTTTTTTTCGCGTCTATTGGGTACATATGAGAAATTTTTCAATAAAGAATTTGATAACCTAAGCCCAACTGACATTAAGAGTGCGAGGATTTCGCCTCTACGTCATATGGCAAATGGGCTTATTACTCTAGCTCGTTCGGCGCCACTAGCAGCTCTCTTATACCGCAATATTGATTTTGGTCTTGAAAATGAAAGCTTAGAAATCTTTGCAAAGCTTGCTGTTTCAGCTACTCCTGCCGCTATTTTTGGTTTGCATGCATTGGTGACTCGAATGGAAAATAGTAGGCTTGAGGCAGCTCTTTCTGTTCAGCAGGCAAGCGCTAAGAAAACATTACTTGCAACGAAGAAAAATACTTATAACCAACAAGGTACACTTGGGGCGGGGGATTTTTTTGACTTGATATCTGCTGATAAAGGCTACACAAACAGTCCAGTTGTTTCGGTTATTGCTAAAGAGTTGAACTTAGCTTCTAGATTGGTTCGCGGAATCGGATTTCTTCGATTTATCCAAACTTTAATTGAGGAATTTTTGCATAACGACTTACAGATCAATACGGGTTTGGATTTTGGCGGTGTGCTTAGTTTAGGACTTTTTATCGCTTTCCCTATTTTGGAAAATGATTTTAATTTCTTTCAACAAGGCATTGAAGATAATATAGCTGCTCATAGAACCAGGCTATTTATTCAATTCAGCAGAACAGATTATCAAGGTCATCGTCTGTTAAATGCAGGGTTTTGGAAAGACTTGTTCTACTCCTCTAAGCATCAACTTGATTCCAGTGTGTTGGAAGAGATTTATAAAGATGTTGTAGCCGAAAAACAGCCCTTGTTAAATAGCCTCAATGTATAGCAAATATTGTGCTTGATTAAGTTTTTCGGAACTGGCGATAAGAACTCAATCTTATCGCCAGTTTTTTTATGTGATTTTGTTAATAGTGTAAACTTGAATGAGGTCAGGCTAGCTATAAAGCTTGTGGCGACCAGCACCTGGTGCCATTGGCTGGATTACAAAGATATTCTTCAGTTCGCTCTTCTTCTGAGAGCGTGCTTTTCGATTGTGCAATTTTTACATTGCTATTTTTTAGGTGGAAATCTGTTTTAGCAGAATTAGGAGCAAATAAACCATACGCTTTTAGTTTGGTGGCAGTTTGTTTTAATTGATCTGCAGTGGTTTCGCCGAAAAAGTTAGTACCAAAATTTAGAAATCCTGCAAAAACGTAGCAGAGCGGCATAGTCAGTGCATTAAACGCTTTGGTGCCTAAACTTTGGTTTTTGTCCAGGTTGGCTGTTTGCAGCTTTGTACGTGACTGACTAACCTTTTGGTAGCATTGGTCATACTG
>CAYXLV010000132.1:0-5822 GCA_964465995.1 uncultured Coxiellaceae bacterium
GCGCGTGTTCAACGGATTTGTCTGTCGTTTTTTTAGTTTGGATAAGGTGATAAAAAACTGGTCGATTAAAGTCGTTTAACGGTAAGAGATGTGCAGGCGTTTTGGTAGGGTCCTGCAGCGTATTCAGTGTGGTAAAAGACGGTGGAGTGCAGGTGCAACAATAAATAAAAGCATCAATTGTTTTTTCATTAAAGATATTGTGTCGCTTGAGGATTTGTTGCGTGTTTGCAGGTAGCTGTGAGTAATCGATAGGTTGTAGCTGTGCTTCCCAGTGGATACCTTTGTCTTGAATAAAGTTGGCTAATGTATCAATTTTGGCAGCAACGGCCTGGTCGTTTTTAGGTGTTTCGACGGCTTGTTGCAAGAGGTGGCGTATTGCATGATACAAGCTTTTATCGCTGCTGTAGGATCCTACTACTTCTATTAACGGGAAGTAATAGGCGATGCTTCTTTCGCTAAGATGCAGTAGCAGGCTTGATGCTTGAAATTCAGGGTTTTGTGTAGGCAGTTTAACAGGGTGTTCTAGCATTGTGTGAAATTCATCAGCCTTTGGGTAGCGTTGTTTGAGTTGCTCTAAACTGTAACGCAAAATTTTCGTGGCTTTTTCGGTATTCGTTGTAACAAGCATTTTGCTTGATACTAACCATGTGAGTATGGTTTTGAGTAAGCAGTGTTGTGTGACATCGGAATCATGGTTATCGATCCATGCCCAAGTTGATTTTTCTAGGAAAAGTTTTACCAATTGTGCATCAAATTGCATTAGTGCACGCATAAAGAAATTTAAGTATCCATACTGTGTCTGACTATTGATTGTAATTTTAGGAGGTGGGGAGCATGCTGCAATCTTGTATTGATTTAAAATATGCTCAATGAGGTTGTGAAAACTTTTGATGCCATTATCTTTAGCCCTTTTTATTTGATTGTTTTGCTGATTTATTTGTTCAAGTTGCTTTTGCAGCAATTGTAATTTTTTCTGCGGATCCGTTTCTTGGTTAAGTTTCGCGGAAAGCTCATTCTGAAAGATTTCTATCTTTAGAGCAGTGAGTTTTTGAAAGTCTTGGCCGGTTTCTTCATCTTGAGGATTATAGTCTAATAAAATAGAGATAATTTTGGTGGCGTCTTCAGGTGTTTTAATATTTTTATTAAAAATGTCTTTTAGACTTGCAAAATCCCAGGTTTGAATCGCTTGTTCAAAAGGCACTTGAAATATGGTGCGTAGCTTTAGCGCGAGGTTGGTTACTCTGAAGTTAATGGTGATATCTTTTGCTAGATCATCTTTAAGTTTATCCAATGGGCTGAGCGTTATATTTTTACGTTGACGAGTATTTTTTTTCTCGGGTCGCATTTGGGTTGCCTATTTTTTTTGTAGCTTACCCTCCTGGATATTTTTTAACTGTCCATGCCCACGGTTAACTTGCATTCAACGTTATCAGATCACTCAGGTCAATAGCTAATTGCATGATCTGTACAGATCATGCAGGTGTCGTGTACAGTGAAATGCGCTTATGCTATCGTTGTTGGGTTTTTTGAGTTTGTATATATATTGATCAAGCGGGTGCCGCTTGTGATTGCTTGGAGAGTTTACAATGAATGTCAGTGTTTATGGTGCGGGTTATGTCGGACTGGTGACCGCGGTCTGTCTAGCCGAGTTAGGGCACCATGTGATTTGTGTTGATATTGATGATCAAAAAATTGCAAATTTGCAACAAGGGCAACTACCCATTTACGAAGAAGGCTTAGCCAATCTCCTCCAAAAAAACTTAAAAGCACAACGAATAACCTTCACTACCGATTCAAAAACCGCCATTGCGCATGGCATTATTCAAATGATTGCTGTTGGTACACCACCGCGTGCAGATGGTTCTGCGGATATGCAATATGTTGAAGCCGTAGCCAAAACGATTGCCACCCACATGACTGAATATCGTCTTATTGTGACTAAGTCCACCGTGCCCGTTGGCACCGGCGATCGAGTCCGTGCGATTATTGCGCACATCGTCGCAGACCGACAAGTTCGCTTGAAATTTAATGTCGCCTCGAATCCAGAATTTTTACGCGAAGGTTGTGCGGTTGCCGATTTTATGCAACCGGACCGAGTGATTGTTGGCACAGCGCGTGATAAAGCGTTGCAATTGTTAAAAGAATTATATGCACCTTTAAATCTAGACGCAGACTGTCTAGTCGCTACCGATATTCGTTCTGCTGAACTCAGCAAGTATGCAGCTAATGCTTTTTTAGCCACCAAGATTAGTTTTATGAACGAGATGAGTCAGTTGGCTGAGCATTATGGTGCTGATATTGAATTAGTGCGACAAGGTATGGGTTTAGATCCAAGGATTGGGAAACAATATTTAAACCCGGGTTGTGGATTTGGTGGTTCTTGTTTTCCCAAAGATGTGGCCGCTTTAAAATACATGGCAGACCAAGTAAATTTTAAATCGCATATTCTTGACGCGGTTATGCTAACCAATGAAAATCAAAAAGCCGTGTTATTCCAAAAAATAAATCATTATTTCGCCGATCAATTGCGTGGCAAGGTGATTGCCTTGTGGGGATTGGCTTTTAAACCAAATACCGATGATGTACGTGCAGCACCGAGTCGTGAATTAATGCAATTGCTTTGGCAAGCCGGCGCCACGGTGCAGGCTTATGACCCAATGGGAATGCATAATATCCAAGCGATCTACGGTGATCGGGCGGAATTAAAATTGTGTGCTAGTGCAGAACAAGCTTTGCAAGGAGCGGATGTGCTGGCGATTGTGACCGAGTGGCCCGAATTTCGGTCATTTAATTTGGGCTTAATTAAAAACGCATTACGTCATCCCGCTATTTTTGATGGGCGTAATATTTTTGATCCAAGCAAGTTGCGTGATAGTGGTATTGATTATTTTGCCATTGGTCGTGGTGCTGCTGGATCAAGCCTGGGTATGGATTTTGAATTACAAGCAACGGATTTGATTGCATAGCGTCAATCCAAGCGCGATTGTTAGGATAACATTGCAAGAGGGAAAGGATGTCTGCAGGCCAACATATTAGTCACCGCTTTACGATTAAAGTTATTATTGGAATGGTCGCCGGAATATTGGTCGGCTTGTTGATTAAATGGTTGCCTTTGTCGCCTGCAACCACCACATTTTTAATTAATGATATTTTTAAAGTCGGTGGTCGTATCTTTTTAAATCTAATTATGATGCTGGTTGTGCCCATCGTACTGGTTTCATTAATTTGTGGTAGTAGTGCTTTAGGTGATTTAAAACATCTGGGTCGTGTGGGTGGCCGTGCGGTGTTGCTTTATCTTTTAACCACTGTTATTGCCATTACGATTGCGCTTTTAATTGCTTCGTTGTTGCAGGTGGGGCATGGAATGGAATTGCAAACGCCAGCTTCTTTTGTGGCGCAAGCACCGCAATCATTTCGCCAAGTGATTATTAATATTTTTCCAAGTAATCCTTTCCAGGCAATGGTGCAAGGTCATATGCTGCAAATTATCGTGTTTGCTATTTTATTTGGCATGGCAATCACGGTCACGGGTGGTGATGCGGCGAACAAGCTGACCGCTTTTTTTAATGCAGTGAATACAGTGCTGATGAAATTAATTGTGATGGTAATGCAATTAACGCCTTATGGTGTGTTTTGTTTATTAGCGGCATTGTTTGCCAAAATTGGTTTTGCTTTGATTGGTGATTTGTTGATTTATTTTGTGGCGGTTTTATTGGTTTTGTTTATTCAATTACTTGCTGTATATCCGTTAATGTTGAGTTTACTGGGGCGATTAAATCCATTGGTGTTTTTTAAAAAAATGTATACCGCTATGTTATTTGCATTTAGTGTTTCCAGCAGTAGTGCATCAATTCCTTTAGTATTACGCACGGTTGAATATAAATTGGGTGTAAGCAATCGTGTTGCAGCTTTTATTGTGCCGCTTGGTTCCACTATTAATATGGATGGTACGGCCATTATGCAAGGCGTTGCTACGGTGTTTATTGCCAATATTTATGGCATTCATATTGGTTTGATGGGATATATTATGGTGATTGCAATGGCTACCTTAGCCTCCATTGGTACCGCTGGCGTGCCAAGTGTGGGTTTGATTACGTTATCGCTAGTATTAAATCAAGTCGGTTTGCCCGCGCAAGGTATTGCATTAATTATCGGTGTGGATCGTTTATTAGATATGGTGCGCACAGCGGTTAATATTTCTGGTGACTCGATGATTGCTTGTTTAATTGGTAAAAGTGAAAACGCTTTGGATCAAGCCGTTTATCAAGATCCAGAAGCAGGGATTTTAAAATAAAGGAGCGCTGGTGGACATAAACAATAAAACTGTAGTGGTGACAGGAGCTGGTTCCGGTATGGGTGCTGCGACAGCAATGTATTTAGCGAAGCAGGGTGCTCAATGTGTTTTATTGGATGCACAGCCCGCGGCAGCCGAGCAAGTGGCGGCGGAGGTGCAGGGTTTAGCGGTAACGGCGGATGTGAGTGATGCGCAACAAGTTGCAGCGGCCATGCAAGCGGCAGTTGCAAAATATCAGGCAATTCATGCGGTAATTAATTGCGCGGGCATTGCACCGGCTGCGCGAATTGTTGGTAAGCAGGGACCACAGCCATTAGCTGAATTTGAAAAAGTAATTCAAGTGAATTTGATTGGCACGTTTAATGTCATGCGCATTGTTGCTGCACAAATGATGCAGCAAGATCCTGTCAATGCGGATGGTGAGCGTGGAGTGATTATTAATACCGCATCGGTGGCAGCGTATGAAGGTCAAATTGGCCAAGCTGCTTATAGTGCCTCTAAAGGTGGCGTGGTGGCAATGACCATGCCGGCGGCGCGTGAGTTGAGTCAATTTGGTATTCGAGTGATGACAATCGCACCGGGTATTATTGCAACACCGATGATGCAAGCGATGCCAGAAAAAGTGCAGCAGAGTTTGGCAGAAGCAGTGCCTTTTCCAAAACGTTTAGGTGCTGCTAGTGAGTATGCCGCTTTAGTTGCGCATATTATTAGTAATGCCTATTTAAATGGTGAGGTCATTCGTTTGGATGGTGCGATTCGAATGGCGCCAAAATAAAATGCGCTTTGCTTCCTGCAGATGAATCCAGTATGATCGCTTCCCATGACGCCTATCAATAAACAACCAGCTTGGACAGCTTTAGAACAGCATTATCAGCAGCTGCGTGATGTAGCCATGCGTGATCTGTTTGCAGAAAATCCTAATCGTTTTGATCAATTTTCACTAAGTGCTGCTGGACTCTTATTAGATTATTCAAAAAATCGCATCACCGCAGAAACGATGCAGCGGCTTATTGAGCTAGCTAACGCGCAACAGTTGACTCAACGCATTGAAGATTTAATGAGTGGCGCGATCGTTAATGTCACCGAAAAAAGACCTGCGTTGCATACAGCATTGCGGCGTTTAGATCATCAGCCAGTGTTAGTGAATGGGCAAGATGTAATGCCGGAGGTGCAGAAAACCTTAGCGCAAATGGAAACATTGGTGACTCAGTTGCAGCGCGGTGAGATTACAGGTTATAGCGGTGAGCCGATTACCGATATTATTAATTTGGGTATTGGCGGTTCTGATCTTGGTCCCGCTTTAGCGTATGATGCACTAGCTGCTTATCGTGGCAATATTCGTTGTCATTTCTTAGCGAATAATGATTGCGCGGCAGTGATGCAGCAACTTGCTACATTAAATCCTGCCACCACACTAGTTATTTTTGTTTCAAAATCATTTACCACACAAGAAACTTTTGCCAATGCTGAATTGGTGAAGCGTTGGATGTTGCAAGCGGTCGATAATTTTGAATGCTTAAAACCGCAG
>CAYXLV010000133.1:0-5768 GCA_964465995.1 uncultured Coxiellaceae bacterium
TCTCTATATTTAGCCACCAGGTGGATATTTATAGGGGTTATTTTAGCCACCAGGTGGCTAAATTTCAACTTAAGGAGGGTTTGATCAGCAATTCTCGGTGAAGCTATCCAAACCGGAGATGTAGATCAATCAATAGTCCGGTTCGCTTTTTAGGCGAGTGATTCATGCTTGTCTTTGAGCAGCGAAACCAGAATGCAAGTAATTTTTATTAGATGATGCCGATTCTAATCTGTATGATAAGCCAAAATCTACAAGATGCTTACCCAACGGTGTTGGCGAATTAAGAGGAACACGGAACATGCCAAAATCAAATAAAACAAAAAATAGATTCTCAAATGAATATCTAGTTTCTAACTGCCAACAACTACAAGCAATACAGCACGATTTAAATGGGAATTACACATTGACCCAAGCTATTAACTGTACGGAAACAAGAAAATGGAATAATGGTTATGGCTTTATACCTATAGGAACTCAACAAAATCCATTTACTGGAATAATTGATGGAAAAGGCTTCTATATAGATCGATTTTTTATCAATCAAACTGGTTATAAAACTGCACAGGCATATGCAGGTTTATTTGGTCTCACATATCAAGCACAGATAATAGATTTACACTTCAGCAACACCGAAATTCATGCCACTGCAAATTTTACAGGCACGTTGATAGCCTATGCCAATGCCACGACTGTTTACAGCAGCTCTGCACAAGGTACTGTAGCTTCTAATCCTAAGATGGAAGCTACTAGTATAGTTGGCGGCCTCATTGGGCTACAAAGCGGATCAACTGAAGAGAGTTGCTTCAAGGGAAATACTACCAATGGTCACATCATGGGAGGGCTTGTTGGGGAAAATATTGGATATATAAAAGAATCACACACTTCTGGATTTGTTTATTCCTCCTATGACGCGAGCGGATATACTTATGGCGGCTTAATTGGCAAAAATTTAGGATCTATTTCAAACTCATCTTCATCATCTGAAATCACCATGTTGAGTGGCGGCGGTGGTTATAAAGCTGGAGGCTTAGTTGCTATAAATTTGGGCCACATTACTAATACATATGCAACTGGCCATGTGACAAGCTCAACGTCAGGCGGTTTAATTGCTATTAATTCGGGCTACGTCAGCCTTTCATATGCAACAGGTAATGTCAAAAGTGGAACCGGGGAAGGTGGACCCATCGCTGGAGGGCTAGTTGGAGTCAATTCAGGCGAAATTACTAATTCTTATGCAGCGGGCAGTGCTATAGCAGGAGGTGGTGGCGGCGGCCCCACAGCTGGCGGTCTAGTCGGCATCAATACCAAATTAATTACTCGCTCTTTTGCCACCGGCTATGTTTTTTCAGGTGGAGGTGGTGGAGGCCCACAAGCTGGCGGCCTAGTTGGCACAAATAAATATGACAACCAGTATGGGGAAGTAACAATCTCTTTCTACAACAGTGAAACTTCGGGCCAACACGACACCGGCAAAGGCACACCAAAAACAACCGCGCAAATGAAACAACGCTCTACTTACACAGACTGGGATTTCTATAATGTTTGGCAAATAAAAAATGGTGTTAGCTATCCCTTCATTCGACAAACACCTTTTTCTATTTCTTTCCAACCAATTACTTCCCCCCAACACATACAGACACCCTTCCAAGTCAATCTGTCCACCAATAACGAACCTTTTCATGGCACGATTATTTTTGATAGTGAGCGAGGCCCCATCATCCCAACATCTATCACAATGACGGGAGATAGCTGGGTTGGCAATATCACTCTTTATTCTGCGGGGAAGGAGAATAAACTAGCACTACGCTGGCAAAGCGCTGACGGAAATTATGAAGGAATTAGTTCAAGTAATATCTTTGATGTGCTGACAGCCAAAAATCAGATTCCCAATAATTCAGCCGTCACAGGAAGAATTGTCGATGAAAATGGTTCACCCATCGCTAAAGCCAAAATCGATTTATATTTAGATAACCCAAAATATAATGTCGTTAAAGCGGAACGCTCCACTGTTACTGACAGCCAAGGTAACTATAATTTCGTGCAACTGCCTGCAGAAACCGTTCATTTGTCTGTCAGTCATCCAAATTTCGCACCCGAGGAACTTAGCACGCCAACTGAAGCCGGACTAGAAGTCACTATTAATGGGGAATTACATAGTAGCTGCCCTGTCAGCACGTCAGATGCACAAAAGCCACCTGTACTGTTTGTAGCGGGTGTCATGGGCTCAAAAACCCACGGTATTATCTATCCAAGATTATCTTTTTTGCCTCCTGCCTGGGACGATAAAAACCTTGTATTGCATAACCCCAAATCAAAATTGGTTGCCGGTGGAGGTGTTGCTGGCTGGGATAGACTTAAAAAATTATTCCAAAAAAATGGTTACCAATCGAACTGCAATCTATTCGATGTACCCTATGACTGGACGCTACCAATCGAAACTATCGTACAACGCTACCTTATTCCACAGATAGATCGCGCCAAAAAAGAAGCACAAAGCAGCCAAGTTGACATTATTAGTCATAGCATGGGAGGACTCGTTGTAAGAGCCTATATTCAATCGCCTTTGTATACCATGCGCAATGACATCAGGCGCTTCGCCATGGCAGGCACACCAAACCAAGGTTCCGATCGCGTCTATTTTATTTGGGAAGGCGGTGACCCCATCGCTGCGGATAAATCAGCTCCAATTAACTTCTGGGGACGCTATTTTTATACGAATACACTTGATTATCTCTATCGAGATCGATATCTGAGTCAATTTGGCTATAACACGCTAAAAAAACAGCTATGCACCTTCCCCCCATTGGATCCATGGAGCCCATCATCTTGCAATGAAGACACAGTATATCAATTTACCCATACCCAAGTGAAAGCAGCTGGGCAGTTACTTTCTACCTATGACAACGCTCTGCTAGATAAACAAAAGTCACCTGTTTATATTACTGCCGAAGAAAATACACTTTTAAGAGCTTTAAATAATCTACCTTGCCGCTCAAAAAATGGTTGCACAGATCATACAGGAGAATTTTATAACTTTATTCCACCAGAGAATATTTTAACTAATGGCGCCCCCACCCATGGTCAAGTACAAACCAGACTATTTGCCGGCATTGATCAAAAGACGTTAGATTCGATCTATGTGTCTAAAACACAAACGTCTCTTTATAAAGACGGTAAGCCCACAGGCTCATACATTTTTGCTGACGGCGACGGCACCGCTTTATTAACTAGTGTCACATTGACAGGCATTGTTCCCAAAGACAAGCAACTAATTTGCGAAACAAGAAAAGGGGAACATTCAGAGCTTATCCGCATTTTTCGTGATGATCTCTTAAAATTTATCATCAACCCCAAACCCACATTAGAATTGGATGAAGCAGAATCCCCTCAAGAACAAGCGGGCCTTGCCATTCAGTCCCACGGCCATACTCAACCTCATATAAAAGAAATAAACAACAGGCAACTAAATATTACTAATGATTATCGTGGTGAATACAGTGCGGTATTGGTTGAAGAAATACCCAATGGGACATATAGAGTTGCCTTACAGTCTGTTGGCAATGAAGATTACGAAATCGAAATCATGTATTTCCCAAATAACTCAACCCAGTTTATTGGCACAAAAGTCGTCGGATATGCAGATAACACGCTAACCGAGTTTAAAATTTCGGTTAATGATGCTAACAGCAAGGCACCCATTAGCTTTAGTCGGGCTTTTGACCACCCCACAAGCCTTCAGTTAGCAAGCACGTCACAACCAAGATTATCCTGGCAAGATGCTAGCAATAGTACCTATCACGACGTAGCCTATTACCAAATTTTCAGTAAAAATGACGCCCAACCTTTCTTTACTTTATTAGCAAAGTCAGTACAAACAAATTATTTAATAAAGCTTCCTTGGACTGAAGCCAAACAATTTACCTACATTGTGAGAGCAATGCTCAACACTGGTAATAGCACATTCTTTTCACAACCTGCTTGGGTCAATGCCACTACACTATCTGAAGAAAAACCGCATCCCAAAAACCAATCCATGCAAAAGAATAAAACAGGGAAGGCCAAACAAAAATCTATACTAACCAATAGTTCATGCCACATTGCGCCACCTTATTTTGCAGACGTGCCTGCTACTTCAGGTGCCGAACGACTTATGCCCTACTATCATTTTAACCTTGCACTTCCCAATGGCTGGGCACAAAAAACAGGCTACTCGTCTCAGCCTGAATCTATCAAAATTGCTGAAAACATCGTCTTAGGGTTATTTCTTTTTTATCTGCTAAGTAAACTTTTTAACTGGTTATTGGGAGATGTTTCGCCAATCCCAGCGGATAATTCAAAGCAACAAACTAAGGCATCTAGTAGTCAATTTTTTAAACCACAACATCACCCTACGAAACATACATCACCACAGGAACATATTAGAAAGCCACTTTACCAAAACAACCCTTGAGCCCTCGACACGCACGATATGCCTTTCAATCCCGAATTATTGGATTTGGGTAGCGCGCATTACCCAAGTTTGGGTAATGCGCTATCTTATTGCTTTATAATTATTTTTTACGCTTTTTGCGCTTTTGCTTTTCTTTTTTGGGGTCGAAGGTTTTCATCACGTAGTACTGTTGCGCGATGGAAAGGACGTTATTGGTTAACCAATAGAGTACCAAACCTGCAGGGAAGGATAGGAAGAAAACCGTAAAGATCAGCGGTAAAAACATAAAGATCTTCGCCTGAGTGGGGTCAGGTGGTGGTGGGCTCAGACGTTGTTGTAAGAACATACTCGCCCCCATGAGGATGGGCAAAATATAGAATGGGTCTTTGACGGATAAATCGTGTATCCAAAAGATAAAAGGGGCTTGGCGTAGTTGCACGGCTTCAATCAAGACGTAGTACAACGCAAAGAAGACGGGGATTTGAATTAGCATTGGCAAGCAGCCGCCCATTGGATTGATTTTCTCTTTTTTGTAGAGCTCCATGGTGGCTTTAGTGAGGGCTTGCTTGTCGTCGCCAAAGCGCTCTTTGAGGGCTTGCATGCGTGGTTGAACTTGGCGCATCTTGGCCATTGAGCGATAGCTTTTATCGGAAAACCAGTAAAACACAATTTTGATCAATGCGGTGGTTAAGACAATTGTCCATCCCCAGTTGTGAACAACGCTGTTGATATGTTTCATTATCCAGAAAAGAATTTTGGAGAGCCACCAAAGCCAACCGTAATCAATAGTGAGGTCGAGGCCTTTGGCGAGAGGTTGTAAGTTGCTTGCGATTTCTGGACCAACGTAAAGAGTCGATTGACTACTGCCGCTTTGTCCTGGAGCCAATGACAGTGCCGGTGTGACATAACCAAGGGTATAGATATCATTTTTGCCAGTGCTGTCTTTGGGGACGGTCACGTGGCTGTAGTAATGATTAACGGTGTTTTGATTCGGCACCCAAGCGCTTAGAAAATATTGCTGCTGCATGGCAATCCAACCGCCATTGATATTGCGGTTAACGTTGCCTTCGGCCAATTTTTTGTAGGTCAGTTTTTCGTAAGGCTTTTCAGTGCAATGCGTGCCTCATCGACAATCTCCTGGGACTTTTCAACTGAGGCGGCTTTTGCCGGGGAAAAGACCGGAGCCGCGAGTACGGTGGTGAGAATGGCCAGGGTAAAGGCCGTTGCCGCACCTCGAAGGGCGGTAGTAAACGTCGTGACAGCCATGAGAGAGCTCCTTGCTGACTGGAATCTGCGGTCGGGCACCAGCACGTGTCCGCACTTGGGTAAAATCTAGTCT
>CAYXLV010000134.1:0-5755 GCA_964465995.1 uncultured Coxiellaceae bacterium
CAGCATACCTATATATATGATAAAAAGATTTTGATTACCGCAGGGCCGACGCAAGAAGCGATTGATCCTGTGCGTTATATTAGCAATCGGTCATCGGGACACATGGGCTACGCGCTAGCAAAAGCTTGCGCATTGGCTGGCGCTAAAGTGACTTTAATTAGCGGTCCAACCAACTTGGCTGTGCCAAGCGGTGTGCGTTGCATTTCAGTCACGACAGCGGCACAAATGCATGCGCACGTGATGGAGCAGGTGGCAGATCAAGATTGGTTTATTAGCACGGCTGCTGTGTGTGATTACCGGGTTGCTGTGGTTGCGGATCAAAAAATTAAAAAAACGGCCACGCATTTACCCTTAGAGTTGGTGCAAAATGTTGATATTGTTGCGGCGGTTGCGGCATTAGCCAATAAGCCACTTACCATTGGTTTTGCTGCAGAAACGCATGATGTGTTGACTTTTGCGCAACAAAAACTGCGACAAAAAAACTTGGATTATATCGTTGCCAATGAAGTGGGTGAGGGTAAAGGTTTTGATGTGGCAATGAATGCAGCGGTTATTTTGGATCGCCAAGGTCAGCAGTGGCCCTTGCCATTGCAGCCAAAAGCGCAATTAGCGGCTCAAATTATTGCGATTATTGCTGAGCAGGTTGGCGACGCTGGTAAGAGCAAAACAGCAAAGTCGTCAACAGCATACACGCCAGCAAACTGAGTAAAGGAAATGTCACAAAGCCAAAGAGTTGTAAATGAATTTGGCTGCAATCGGGACCTTTAGTGCATAAGTTGATGGGTGCAAAACCGGGAATCATTTGTTCAAGATATTGGTAGAGTGCAAATACACCACCCAGCATTGCCATTGGAATCGTGTAAATCGCAATTTCTAAATCATCACGAAAACACGCAATACCTAACACCACCGTGAGTGGGTAAAGGCAAATGCGTTGATACCAACATAAATGACAAACCGGAAAATTTAAAAATTCACTGCTATACAGGGTGACGAGTAACGCAAATAAAGTTAGTAGCCATGCGCTAAGTAAGCAAAATTGTTTTCTTGGGTGATTCACAATAGCTACCTCACTTTTTTGTTAGCATCACTAGGGAAAGGCATAACCCAATGTGGCTAAGATGGGTACTCCAAATCCATTATTGTGCGTGAAGATATCGCCATTAGAGTAATGCACAATGATTACAGCGGCATCAAACACATGGTTATGACCAATCTCTACGCCTAAACCTAATAAATCTTGGAATAAAAAGTTTTCGCCTAAGCGTGCTGGGCCTAGGTGGCGACGCGTGATGCCGGTTGCACCAGCGACGCTGTAAAAAATATACGGGTTAAATGTTTGCGTGCGAAAAATATAAATCTTGAACGCCACGAAAAAAGAAAATGCATAAATGGATTGACCGCTTAGCGTCCAGCGTGCGCTGCTTAAACCTAAGTTAACGGCAAAGTGTTTTTGCGAGTGATAAATATTACGCATATAGATTAGCATAATGCCGTGATCGACTTTGGTTGATGCATTCCAAAAAATAGGGCTGGGTGGATGGGGGAATTTTACATTCATTGATGATTTGTCGTAATAACCGCCGAGGATTTCGTTTTTCATAAAGCGGTATGTGTTGTGATCCGGTTTATAGCTGGGGTGTACAAATTTTTGGCGGTGTTTTTTTTGAGTGCTTGTTTTATGTTGGGCAAAAGTGGCGCTAGAAAAAAACAGTACGACACAAGTAGTTAAAAGAGTGGTTAATAATTTGCGGATCCATTGTGCGCGCCTTTGCATGTTGCGTTTTCCTTTCACAAGCTGATTAAAAATTTAAAGCGCCCATCTTATATAGAAGACAGGAAGAGGGTCAAGTGAAAAACGGCGAGTTGGCTCATTAAGCTTGACCACTATTCATGTGCTGGGTAGACTGCGTGGGTTTATAAATTGACTGCAAGGGTTGCACTATGGCGATATGGAAAAAAATAACACAAATTAGTGTTGCAATTTTATTGGCCGTTTTCTCTTTTGCAGCGTTGGCGGGCGGTCCAGCTGTCGCGCCAGCTTATCCTCCTTTTCCCCGTGGTTTATATTTTGGTGCGCAAGCTGGTTATGGCAGCGTGCATTATACCAATACCACTTTGCCAGCCGGTTTTGGTGCGACGCAAATTCGAAATTCAGGTTTTACGCCGCGAGTTTATTTAGGCTATGACTTTTTGCCTTATTTGGGTGTTGAGTTAACTGTGGTGTATATGGAAAAACCTGAATTTACTGGCATTGCTGGAACACGCGGTACTCAAATTATTCGTAATAATATTATCGCGCTGTTTCTTAAAGCCGGTTATGTAGTAATGCCGCGTTGGCGTGTTTATATCAAAATCGGTCCAGGTTATGTGGCGCGTGAAGGCATTAAAAGCACTTTGGGTGTGACTGTTTTAAGCGATCGTGAAATTTTCCGACCAGTGTATGGCGTTGGTACGGATGTGCAAGTCTATAAGCGTTGGTACGCGGATGTGACTTGGATTCAAGCAGCACCGAGTCATCGTGACCGTTTGCCGGCGACTAATTTTATTGGGGCAGGTGTTTATTTTAAATTTGTTTGAGTCGGCTGCGCTTATTTCTTTAACTTTCTAATTTTGCTCACTTTATTGAAATACACTTGTTTTAGTGTATACAAATGTCAGTGTTATCTGCGTGTTTACTATACTTAGCAATAATTTAGTGTTGTAAAACGTGGGAGTCTACTAATGAAGAAATCACTGTTTTTTCTATTGGCCGCATTGTTTGCGGTTTCTACTAGTAGCTTGGCAGCTGTGACAATTCAAAATGAAACAGGAGCAAAAATAGTCGTTAGGTATCATCAGTGCGCTGCTTATAAAGGAGTTTTTAAAAAGTCATGGTGCATATTGGAACAAAAGCAAGTGACAGTCGATAAAGGTAAGTCAAAAAAAATCACAACCATTAAATATCTCAGACCGATCAATGCGCCAGTCGGTTATCAACCTGCTATCGCATATATTAAAGCAACTGGCGAAGTTATCGCTCCGCCAAAGATTGATCCAATCGCCTTCGAAATTTCATGTAAAGGCTATGTCTTTGATGGCGGCGTGATTACTTTTTATAAAACTGAAGATGTTATTGCATCTTCTTATAAATGTTCACTGAAATAAATTAATCCTATCGGACCGCTTGCATGATGGCTTCAAAATGCTTCATGGTAAGCGGTCTGACAATCACGCCATTAATATAAATAGTTGGCGTCGCAATAGTATCACCCATCGCTTTTTCAGCGATCATTAAATTATGATTGATCACACCAACATACGGGCTGTTGAGTAAGCATTTCATAAACGCTGCTTGGTTAACGCCTTTGATGCCGGCGGAAAATTTGATGAGGTTGGGAATCGTGGCCCAATTCTGGGTTTCTGGTGGTTGGTTAAAATAGATTTTTTTGACATAAGGAAAAAAGAGTTTGGGGTTTTGAGCATACAGACAGCGAGCCGCATTGGCCGCTGGCATAGAACCATCAATAAACGCCAAATTAATCACCGTGTACTTGGCAATGCCAGTTTCAATATATTTCTTTTTAATTTTGGGAAGCAGTAGCGTGTTGAATCTTGCGCAGTTATGACATTTTAAATCTTCAAATGCCACGATATGCACTTTGGCATTGCTGTTGCCAAGAGTTGGTTGATTCTGAGTGTCAATTTGCACGGGCTTGGGTAGCTGAGGTGTTGGGCGGAAAAAATAGGCGGCGCCGGCAATCACAATAACGGCCAACACGATTATCCAGACGATAGTTTTAATTGCTGATTTACTCATCATAGCTCCCTGAAAAAAATTTAGCCATTGTAGTTGGTTAGTAGTCCAGATTGCAAATTCGCGGGGACAGCAATATCCATCATGTTTGGCTTGTTTAGATTTAAATCACTCATTAGCTTGGCGTAATCATCAGCAGAGCCAACTTGCAAGTGTGGGTTGTGGTGTTTTTCTTCAGCGATGCTGCTAACGGTCATGCCATTGTAATCGTGGGCAGGGTAAACCAAAGTGTCGCCGGGAAGTTCAAGGAGTTTGTTAAAGATGCTGTCGTACTGTTGTTGTGGGCTGCCGGATTGAAAATCTGTTTGGCCAGTGCTGCGAATTAATAATGTATCGCCAGTAAAAACTCGATCGCCTGCGATAAAAGAATAAGAGTCATCGGTATGGCCAGGTGTATAGATGGCATTGAGTTTGATGTCATCAACCGTTAGCGTCTCACCGTCTTTTAACTTGATCGCCACATGTTGCGCTTTGGTATTTTCTCCCATCACGTGTTGGCAATTTAATTCTTCGGCGAGTTGCCCACTAGCGGTGATGTGGTCAGCGTGGGTATGGGTGTCGATGGTGTAGATTAGGTTGAGGTTTAATTCTTTTAAGAGTTGTAAGTAGCAAGGGGTTTGTTCAAGAACAGGATCGATGATAATGGCATTATGTGATGTGTCGCTGGCGAGAAGGTAGGTGTAGGTGTGCGAGGTGTGATCGAATAGTTGGCGAAATAGCATGGTGTTCTTCCTTGGGTGATTGAGTGAAAAGACAGTATATAGCGCTCGACAGCAGGCGTCATCTGGCTTACCCAGATTTAATAAAAGCGCCTAAGCACCTGAATAAACGGTCTTTACTTTCTTTAGTGTTTAAAAATCACTTCTACATGGTCTATAACTTAAGGATAACTATAAACAAGTGGGGGATTTGTGATGCGTAAACGCCAACTGAAAAAGTACCTTGATGAACACAAGGTCAAATATGACATCATTCCTCACTCGCCTGCCTACACCGCTCAAGAAATTGCTGCTAATGCCCACATTTCCGGTCGGGACTTAGCCAAAACCGTTATCGTTAAAATTGATGGCGAGCTTGCCATGCTGGTTGGACCTGCCAACAGACGTTTTAATTTGCGAAAGCTGCAAGATGAAACGGGTGCGGATAAAGTTGAGTTAGCGAGTGAGTTTGAATTTCAAGATCGATTTCCAGACTGTGAAACGGGTGCCATGCCGCCATTAGGGAATTTATACGATATGGCTGTGTATGTGGATGACAGTTTGCTCGAAGATCAGGAGATCGCTTTTAATGCGGGCAATCATTCGGAACTTGTCAAAATGCGCTACGAAGATTGGGCAAAGCTAGTGAAGCCAAAAGTGATTCGGTTGCACTAATCGCAGTGCTTGGTTTGGGCTAACAGTATCGGGATTCATGTGGCATAATTGCCGAGCTTTGGGCTTGGCTCGGCTTTCCTTAAGTTGGGCTTAAGAGGGATGACATTCGCAATAAATTTTGTTACTATACAGCAATTTGGCGAATAAACTTAATGTAGAGGGTTAGCCGCGTGAAGAGATCATTACTACTTGTTTTATTGAGTATTTTTCTAGTACCCACCAGCAGTTTTGCTGCTATGTTTAGCACCGGTCCCGCACCTTCCCAATCTTTCCATGCTGCAGGCGCAGCTGACAACAATAATGCCGCTTTGGCCGCGCAAATGGCAAAAGTGCGCAAAATCATGGCGCAAGCGAAGCAGCAGAGCCAAAAAGATCCAAAAGACCAGAAAAATCAATCAAATACATCCTCACCAGCGGCTACTAACAGCAGTGCTAACGTGGCTACCAATAAACAAACCACGCCAACGGTGGCAGCCACCACTAACCATCTAGATTCCGCAACAGCGAAAAGTCTTGCGACTCAAATCTCTACTCTCAACCAAACCAATTTACTCTTTCAACAACGCACCGATGAACAAATCGAACT
>CAYXLV010000135.1:0-5742 GCA_964465995.1 uncultured Coxiellaceae bacterium
CACGATATTCAACAACTGTATTTAGACTCACTAAAAGCATTGGGCGTTGACCCACTGCTACACGATATTCGCTTTGTGGAAGACGACTGGGAATCACCGACGCTTGGCGCTTGGGGCTTAGGTTGGGAAGTTTGGCAAGATGGCATGGAAGTGACTCAGTTTACTTATTTTCAACAAGTCGGTGGTTTAGAGTGTAAGCCGGTAACCGGTGAGATTACTTATGGCCTCGAACGTTTAGCCATGTTTTTACAAGGTGTGGACAGCATGTTTGATATTGTTTGGTCGCAGAGTCCACAAGGCACTATCACTTATCGAGATGTTTTCCATCAAAATGAAGTAGAACAATCCGCGTATAACTTTGAGCACGCCAACATCGATATGTTATTTAAGCAATTTGATTTTTACGAACAAGAAGCCAATCGCTTTATCGAGCTGAACCTTCCTATCGTGGCTTATGAAATGGTATTAAAAGCCTCGCACACTTTTAACCTACTGGATTCACGCCAAGCGATTTCTGTAACCGAACGGCAACGCTATATCTTAAGAGTTCGCAAGCTCGCATTTGCGGTGGCCAAAAGTTATTACCAAGCACGTGAAGCATTGGGCTTTCCCATGTTAGGCACGAGCGCACCGACTGAGGCTAAGTAAAATGACCCTGGAAAAGCATGATTTTTTATTTGAAATAGGTTGTGAAGAACTACCATCCAGCATGTTGGCTAAACTGTCTGTTGCTTTAGGCGAAAAGCTCGCTAACGAATTAGCCAATGCCAGTTTAACCCACCAAGAAATTCAACTTTTTGCAACACCTCGCCGTCTAGCCGTTTTAATACCTGAGCTAATCAGCCAACAACCTGGCAAAAAAACCGAACGCTTTGGCCCCAATGCTGACAGCGCCTATGATAAAAGCGGCACGCCGACGATGGCTTGCTTAGGGTTTGCAAAATCTTGCGGTGTGACAGCAGATCAGTTGCGAGTGAAAGAAACTCCCAAAGGCAAGCGTGTTTGTTGCACCATCGAACAAACAGGCAGTCCCACAACGGCACTGCTGCCTAACATTATTCAACAAGCTGTAAAAAAACTCCCGATCCCAAAAGTGATGCGCTGGAACACTCATGACACCGCTTTTATTCGCCCGGTGCATTGGGTCGTCGCACTGTATGGTGAAACGATTATTCCCATGACAGTGCTTGGTAAAGCCGCAAGCAACATCACCTACGGCCATCGCTTTCATCATCCGGCAGCACTCACCATTACTCACCCCAAAGATTACAACACGCTCCTGTATTCCAAAGCTTATGTGATTGCAGATTTTGAAACACGCAAACAACTAATTCACAAAGAAATCAAAAAAGTCGCCGCGCATGATACGCCAATTATTAATGAAAAATTATTGGAAGAAGTTACCGCCTTAGTCGAATGGCCGGTTGCATTGAAGGGCCACTTTACTGAAGATTTTTTACGTATCCCAAGAGAGGTACTCATCACCTCAATGCAAACGCATCAAAAATGTTTTGCCGTCGAGGACAATGCAGGCAAGCTGCGTCCTTTCTTTATTTTGATCAGTAATATCGAAAGCAAAGCACCTAGTGCCGTGATTCATGGCAATGAGCGTGTTATTAATGCGCGTTTAGCCGATGCCGCTTTTTTCTACGATCAAGACTGCAAGCATCGCTTGGATAGTTTTGCAGAGCGTCTAGACCAAGTGATCTTTCAAAAACAACTGGGCAGTCTTGGCGATAAAAGTCGACGCATCACCCAGCTTGCTGGAGTTATCGCTCGTGCTATTCATTGTGATGCCAATCAGGCAAAGCGTGCATCAGAACTGGCTAAGTGTGATTTATTATCTGAGATGGTGTATGAGTTTCCAGGCTTGCAAGGCATTATGGGTTACTACTACGCGCTTAAAGATCAAGAACCCTCCGATGTTGCCACGGCCATCAAAGAGCATTACTGGCCTCGTTTTTCAAAAGATAAATTACCTGAAACATTGACCGGTTGTGCGGTTGCCTTAGCCGACCGTTTGGATACCTTGGTTGGGATACTAGGCATCAACCTGATACCGACCGGTGACAAGGATCCTTATGCTTTACGCCGTGCTGCACACGGTATTTTTCGGATTATGATTGAAAAAGCATTGCCTTTGGATCTTATGGATTTGTTAAACCAAGCCGTGCAGCAATACCAAAGCGCATTGAGTCATGACCAGGCCGCACAGCTTGCTTTTGATTTTATTATTGAGCGCTTGCGTTTTTGGTATGTGGAACAAGGTGTGGCGGTTGAAGTCTTTGAATCAGTACTAGCCCGTCACCCCCAACAACCACTGGATTTTCATCAACGTATTTTGGCGGTGCAAACGTTTCAAACCTTACCCGAAGCCGATGCACTTGCCGCGGCGAATAAACGCGTCAGTAATATTTTGAAAAAAATCGATGGTGTCATTCCTGAAGAAACCAATGATGCTTTATTTGATTCCGATGCCGAACGCATTTTAGCCAAACAATTAACCGCGCATTCGCAAACGGTCAATAATTATTACCAGCAAGCCGATTACACCAAAGCACTGACTGAACTAGCAACATTGAAAGAACCGGTGGATAACTTTTTTGATCAGGTGATGGTGATGACGGATGATACCCAAAAGCGTAATAACCGCTTGGCACTATTAGCATCATTACAAAAGCTGTTTACGCAGGTTGCTGATATCTCGTTACTGCCGTCGTAGGGTTATTCAGTGCTGGGTAGCGGCACTTTCGCTTTGCGAGCACGGCCAACAACCACTGCTCCCGCTAAGGCAATAAAACCACCGACCAAAGACAAAGCCGCCGGCACTTCCGCTAAAAATAAAAAGCCAAGCAAGGTTGTTACAATCGGTAAAAAGTAGAGATAACTCGCGGCATAGGACGCGGGCATTTTACTGAGAGCATAAGTCCAAGCCACATAGGCAATCGCAGCTGGAAAAATACCCATGTAGATCGCAGCATAAGTGGCTGCAGCCGGTGCATGCGGTAGTTGGTGAATTAATTGTGGAAGATAAACCATCATAGCCAACGTGCCGCCCCACATGGCAATAGCGGTAATTTCAATCGCCCGATACTTTCGACAAAATGCTTTTTGCGCGACGGAATAAATAGAACCCGAAATCGTCGCAATCAACACATAAACCACGCCAATATCAAATTTCATGCCGGCATGCTCACCAATGGCAATCACCACGATACCGCTGATACTCACTAAAACGCCAATAGTCGCCAACACTGAGAGACGTTCACCTAAAAAGATGACCGCCAGAATGGTGATGCCCACCGGAATTAAACTGACAATAAAACTAGCGATGCCGGCGGGAACCGTTAGCTCGCCGATATTGAGAGTCACGTTATACACGCCAAAACCGATGATTCCTAACAAGACCAACAATAATAAATCTCTCCCGGTGATGCGACTGCGTTTATCTTGCAAGAAGTACAGTATCAACATGCAAATGGAAGCAACGCCATAACGCAACAAAGCCAAAGCGCCCGGTGTATAACCGACTAAACCAATACGGATGCCAACAAAGGAAGATGCCCAGAATATAACGGTCAGAGTGACCGCGACTAGCGCTAGAATTTTTTCGGAGCCTTGTATTTTCATGCCCGCATCATGCGTGAAGCGCTAGGCTGGGTCAAGGGTTAAAGGTGTTATGAAAACGCCTGAAAATATGACATTATTAACTAACTTCACAAAAACGCAGTAACTAACAGACGTAGCATATGAATCAAAAAACCAATTCCCGAGCCGTTGCCGCCAAAATCCTAACCACTGTCACCAAAGATCAACGTTCACTCACTTCCGCTCTCTCTAACGGCATCACCAGTCAAATTTCATTAAGCACAGAAGACCGCGCTTTTATTCAAGAACTTTGTTATGGCGTGTTACGCCATTATCATCGGCTTTGTTTTTTTGCCGATCAGTTATTACATAAACCACTGCGCAGCAAAGATGATGATGTTAAAAATTTATTACTGGTTGGTATTTACCAACTGCTTTATACCAAAACACCTTCATATGCCGCCGTTTCAGCGACAGTTTCCGGTGCTGATATTTTAAAGAAAACCTGGGCTAAAGGTTTATTGAATAAAACATTGCGCACGTTTATCGATCAAACGGAAACGCTTAATCAAGATTCCTTGGCAACGGAGAGCATTAATTTTTCCCATCCCACGTGGATGATTGAGTCGATCAAAAAAGCTTGGCCCAGCCAGTGGGAAGCCATACTCACCGCTAATAATTTGCGTGCTCCCATGTCTCTGCGGGTGAATCCACAAAAAACTACACGTGATGAATATCTCGAACAATTAAAACAACAAGGTATTGAGGCCAGTCCAATTACGGGTTTGGCTCACGGCATTCAGCTAACTAAACCGTTGCCCGTGAATATGTTGCCAAACTTTAATGAGGGTTTTTGTAGCGTACAAGATGCCAGCGGGCAAAAAGTAATAACGCTTTTAGATTGTCAGCCCAAGCAACGAGTTTTAGATGCGTGTGCCGCACCGGGAAGCAAGACCTGTCACATCTTAGAAACCACACCCGACTTAACCAATCTAACAGCCATTGATATTGATGCTGAGCGTCTTACCAAAATTAAAGAGAACATTATGCGCTTGCAGCTGAATCATCAGAATTTTCATTTGGTGCTTGCAGATGCCAGTCATACGAAACAGTGGTGGGACGGTACGCCGTTTGATCGTATTTTATTGGATGCGCCCTGCTCAGCGACTGGCGTTATTCGGCGACATCCAGATATTAAAGTGCTACGCCAACCGGATGACATCAAAAGCGTCATACAACAACAGCAACACCTACTTAATCATCTTTGGCCTCTGCTCGCCAAAAATGGCAAGTTAATTTATACCACTTGTTCAGTGTTACCCGATGAAAATGAGAAACAAATCAATGCGTTTTTAAACGCACATAAAAATGCAAAAATCTTGAAACCGAAGCTTGAATGGCCACCGCAGAGCACTGTTATTAGCCTTCCACACGGTTTACAAGTGCTACCCACTGAAAACGGCATGGACGGCTTTTACTATGCGGTGATCGTCAAGCAATAAGCTTAGTCTCTAACTCGTACGGCTAATACATCGCACTCTGCGCCGTGTAATACAGCGTTAGCGGTTGAACCTAACAACAAACGAACCCCATGACGTCCATGACTGCCGACGATAATTAAATCAGCATTGTGTTTTTTCGCTTCGTCTAAAATCAATTGTTTGGCGGGGCCAATTTTGACGATTTGTTGATCAGCCGGCACGTTTAAGGCTTTGCCGACTTTGGTCATGGATTCTTGAGCTTCTTTTTGTAGTACTTCTTCGATATCAATTCCGGCAGCAACACCATAAGCGGCTCCATAATTACTGAGGTGTTCGATGGCATGAATTAGGGTGAGTTTGGATTTAAATTGATCAATGAGTTGTTGAGATTTTTTGATGAGTTGTTGGTCGGCTTCTGTTTCTAGCTCGAGAGCTAATAAAACGTGTTTATATTTTTTCATAATTTGCTCCTTTTGTGATCAAAATCCTGCGGGGTTTGCTGTGAAAAACTTGGGTGTAAACCGGATATAAGTGGGTTCCGCAAAATCATAGCAAAGCTTATCCCCAATTTATACTCCTATTTTGTGCAGGCGGTGCACTTGATTTACGCACGGTTTATAAATCTATAACCACATGAATTTTAATTAGAAAAACCACTTACCCACAGGGAACG
>CAYXLV010000136.1:0-5732 GCA_964465995.1 uncultured Coxiellaceae bacterium
GGATAAACTGGCTGAATGTAAAAACATGCGCCGCAAGCCCAGCCGGCGCATTTGTTGATTAAATTGGCGGTCACCGTATTTATCATCACCTGCCAGTGGATGACCAAGATGCGCGGCGTGGACGCGAATTTGGTGCGTGCGACCTGTAACTGGCGTGGCTTCTACTAAAGTAGCCTGTTGAAAAACTCGCACCGGGCGAAACCAAGTGGTTGCCGCTTTGCCTTCATCACTAACAACGACCATCCGCTCGCCGCTTTTTCGTTCAAAGCGTAATAGTGGTGCCACCACCTTTTGCCGACCGCCTTGCCAACGACCTTTGACCAAGGCTAAATATTGTTTTTTAACGCGGTGCGCTCTTAGTAATTCATGCAACTCAACCAACATTTGGCGTTTTTTAGCGAGTAATAAACATCCCGAGGTATCACGATCCAAGCGATGCACTAATTCTAAGAATTTTAAATGGGGGCGCATCAGACGCAGCGTTTCAATTAAACCAGCAGACACATTGGTACCACCATGCACCGGTAATCCTGGTAACTTATTAATAAGCAACAGTTGAGCATCTTCATACAAAATACGCTCCTCCAATAAACTCATTAAACGCTGACTGACTGGCACAGCTGCTGAACGCTCAGCAACTCGCAAAGGCGGCAACCGCAGCTCATCATCACACTGCAGCCGGTACTCAGGCTTCACGCGTTTTTTATTAACACGCACCTCACCCTTACGTAGCGCTTTATAGATTCTCGATTTTGGCACGCCTTTCAGCTTGGTCTGCAAGAAATTGTCAATTCGCTGACCAGCATGATCATCCGAAATGGCGATATAAGTGATAGACATAATGGCTAACTGATTCCTCTATTAAAGACAATATAATGACAATTGCATTTCTATTGCCGGAGCCCACAAAGCTTGATATATTCAGTGACTTGAAAAATTGGGTGTATTCTAAATGAAATTATGCAATTAATCATGCTTCACACCCAGAAAAATTAAGCACAATTAATCAGATTAACAAGTTGATTAAAAAGGTTTTTTAGTTTTAACGCGCTCAACGCGGCCTTCGAGGCAAAGCAAATAAGTAGACCAATCGAGCCTAATACAACAAGACATTGCTCGATAGCAAAAAAAATAAGGTCTGTGGCGAACCCGCAATGCGGTTGAGCGCCCAACAAAGGTTGTAACAACATGAAAAGAATGCTGATTAACGCAACTCAGCTAGATGAGGTGCGTGTCGCCATTACCAATGACTCCCTCCTGATTGATCTAGACGTAGAACGCCCCGGAATCGAACAAAAGAAATCCAACATTTACAAAGGTATTATTACCAGCATCGAGCCAAGCCTTGGCGCTGTTTTTGTTGACTACGGCAGCGAACGCCACGGCTTCCTACCCCTAAAAGAAATTTCTCAAGAGTATTTTTTCAAATACGACGGCATGGATTTTGAAAATCTCGATATCAATAAAATTCTAAAACTTGGTCAAGAAATTGTGGTTCAAGTGGATAAAGAAGAGCGCGGCACTAAAGGTGCGGCATTAACTACCTTTATCAGCTTGGCTGGCTCCTACTTGGTACTTATGCCAAACAATCCTCGCGCTGGTGGTATTTCACGCCGTATCGAAGGTGATGAGCGCGATGAGTTGCGCGATGCCATTAGCCAGCTTACTGTTCCAGATGGCATGGGCGTGATCGTGCGCACAGCTGGTGTTGGCCGCTCTAAAGAAGAGCTTGAATGGGACTTAAGTGTATTGCTGCGTTATTGGGATGCGATTTATCAAGCGGCTCAAATTAAGCCCGCGCCTTACCTAATTCACCAAGAAAGCAATGTGATTATTCGCGCTATTCGTGACTACCTACGCCATGATATCCATGAAGTCATTATTGATGATCAAAAATCGTTTGAACAAACGCGTAATTATATTTCGCAGGTACGCCCTGACTTTGTTGATCGTGTCAAACTCTATACCGATCACTTGCCTTTATTTAGCCGCTTCCAAATTGAACGTCAAATTGAAAATGCTTATCAGCGTGAAGTCAGACTGCCATCGGGTGGTTCTGTGGTGATTGATCATACGGAAGCATTAGTCAGTATTGACATTAACTCTGCGCGTGCAACCAAAGGCGGCAGCATTGAAGAAACCGCTTTTAATACCAATCTTGAAGCCGCTGATGAAATTGCTCGACAATTACGTATTCGTGACTTAGGCGGTTTAATCGTTATCGATTTTATCGACATGACCCAAAATAAAAACCAACGCGATGTTGAAAACCGACTCCGCGCAGCTCTACATCAAGATCGTGCTCGCATTCAAATCGGACGCATCTCACGCTTTGGTTTATTAGAAATGTCGCGTCAACGCTTACGTGCACCATTGTCTCACACTATCCACGTGACCTGCCCGCGCTGTGAAGGCCGAGGCACAGTTCGTGGCGTTGAATCGCTGGGTATCTCAATTATCCATCTCATTCAAGAAAACGCTGCGCGTGGTAATGATGTGACCTTGCAAGTTCAACTACCCGTTGAAGTTGCCACTTACTTACTCAATGAAAAAAGAGATATCTTAAAGAGCATTGAAGACCATTCAAAAATAAGAATCACTATCATTCCTAATCAACACTTACAGTCACCACAATATCACCTCAAAGAAGTGCGTGATGATCATGGACGAAGCACACCCAGTTATCGCCTCACCAAAATTCCTAAACCGGATACAGCCGCACCACGTAAAGCTGAACTGGCACGTGAAACTGTGGAGCCGGCTATTAGCGAATTTTTAACCACCAGTGCAGCTGTCCAAGCGCCCTCGCATCGCAAAACATCGAGCAGCGGCGGCGTGATCAAACGTTTATGGGACATGATGTTTGGTGAAGCAGAACCAAAAACAACCAGCAAAAAAACCCCGAAAAAAACTCACCAACATAAACCACGCTCAAGTGGTGGCCAACAACGCGGCGAACAAGGTCACGGTGGTAAAGGCCGACGCGCCTCTGGCTCGCGCCAAGGTGGCAAAGGGCGTCGCACAGACAATCGCCATGATCAAAAACGTCATGAGGGTGGCAAGAGTCGCTCGCGTCGTGGCACGCGTGGCGGTCAAGGTAAGCACCACCGAAGCAGTGGCAACCAACAGCCTCACACCCAAGGTAATATGCCGCCACCAGCACCACCTGCTGATGATGCTTGGCAGCCAGATAAAAGTCATGGCACACACGGTGAAAGCAAAAAGCCAGTTGAGACTAAGCAAGCGCAAACACCGCCACAACAGCCTGTAGCTAAACAGCCTGAAAAGCAGCCTGAAACACCACCCCCCATGCAGACGAAAACAGCGAGCACAACGCCACCGCCTACGCCACCAAAAACAACCGCCGCCGACGCGCCCGCAAAAAGTACACCAGCAAGCACAGCGCCTACGCCAAGCACGGCAAAACCGCAAAGCATTGCGCCGCCGCCTGGGTACGAAAATCTTGGTAAAAGTTTAGCGAGCAGCAGCGAACCGCTGGTGGAAGTGAAAACGAAAAAAGCTGCAGAACCTAAAACTGCGAAAGAACCAGCCATTGCTGAATCCACTAATGATAAAGCAAAGTCTGAGCATAAAGAGTAATCTATATAACCATAAAAATTTGGCGCAGTTTAATCACTGCGCCTTTTTTTTAACTGACTAACGCTCTACCCACGACATCACTATGGCACTAGAAATAACTGATTCTAATTATCGTGAAATCGAATACCACCCCCCCTTAGCCATCTTTGATATTTTTTGCGATCAAGCATGGGCGATTTTTTTTGATAGTGCTGATGCCGCTGTGCAGCCCGATACGAACAATCACTATAGCTATATTGCCTTAAATCCTTTTCAAACCATGGTCACCAAAAACCACGCACAATCACCTTTCGACCAGCTTAATCAACAATTGCAGCGTCTACCGCTCAAGCGCCACCCTGCACTGCCACCTTTTCAAGGCGGACTAGCCGGTTATTTTGGTTATGATTTATTTCAGCATTTAGAACCAAGCATTGCCTTAGCCGCCAAAGATGATTTCGCTTTTGCTGATCTTGCGGTTGGTTTTTATGATCTGGTCATCAGCTTTGATCACCGCGCACAAAAAGCCTGGATTGTTTGCCCAGGATTTGCCGAGCAAGATGCGGCTGTACGCCAAGCTTATGTGGAGCAACAATTAACAGCGATTGAAAATAAAATAAAACGCAGCACGCCTACGCAACCATCAACATCAAACACTAGCGGTGCCAATCGGATTATTAGTAATTTCACGCGCCAAGAGTATATCAATGCTATTTACAAAACGATTGATTACATTCACGCTGGCGATATTTTTGAAACCAACTTATCACAACGCTTTAGCGCACAGCTGCCAGAGACACTCACCCCCTATCAACTTTATAAACGTCTGCGGCGCATCAACCCCGCACCATTTGCGGCATTTATTAACCTAAAAGAAACCAGCATTGTCAGCGCATCACCAGAACGCTTTTTAAAGCTGGATGCAGGATGCGTAGAAACAAGACCTATTAAAGGCACACGACCGCGTAGCAGTGATGCCAAAACGGATGCTGATTTGGCAGCGGACTTATTAAATAGCAGCAAAGATCATGCAGAAAATACCATGATCGTTGATTTAATGCGTAATGACTTGGCCCGCGTTTGTGATGATCACTCTATTCAAGTACCGCAGTTTTGTCACTTAGAAAGCTTTGCCAATGTGCATCATTTAGTGTCTGTGGTGACGGGTCAATTGCGCGCTCAGCATTCGGCAATTGATTTATTAAAAGCCACGTTTCCTGGCGGCTCAATTACCGGCGCACCCAAAGTGCGGGCGATGCAAATTATTTCTGAACTTGAGCCAACTCAACGTGGTCCTTATTGTGGCACGATCGGTTATATCGGTTTTGATGGCAGCATGGATTGCGCGATGACGATTCGTACTTATGCGATTAAAAATCACCACGTGAGCTTTCAAACTGGGGGCGCGATTGTGGCTGATTCAAATCCTATTGCAGAATATGAAGAAACCTTAATTAAAGCAGAGCCTTTGCAGCGCGCGCTTACTCAAGGTGATCGCTGATGATTTTATTAATTGATAATTACGATTCTTTTGTGCATAACCTGGCGCGTTATTTTGGAATGTTAGATCAACCACGCATGGTAGTGCGTAACGATCAAATTTCTCTAGCCGCTATTGCGAAACTGCAACCATCGCACATTGTGATTTCACCGGGTCCGTGCTCGCCGAATGAGGCCGGTATTTCTTTGGATGTGATTAAACACTTTGGTGCGACAACACCTATCTTAGGCATTTGTCTTGGACATCAAGCGATTGGGCAAGCGTATGGTGCTAGCATTGTTCGCGCCACCAAACCCATGCACGGCCAAAGTGCTTTGATCACGCATCAACAACAAGGTATTTTTGCAAATGTTGAAAATCCGCTAATGGTTGGACGTTATCACTCCTTAATTGTGAGCCAAGCGAATTTTCCTGCTGAACTTATTTGCACGGCATTGTCAGCTGAAAATGAAATTATGGCACTGCAACATCAAACGCATCCGGTTTATGGATTGCAGTTTCATCCTGAGTCTATTTTGACGCAACATGGGAGCCAGTTGTTGGAAAATTTTATTGGAGTAACGAAGGAAGCGCTCGCCGTCATCCCGCTGAAGCCTCCACCGTCATCAACTATGTTGTGATGATACTAGATTCATTAATAAAATCTCTAATT
>CAYXLV010000137.1:0-5700 GCA_964465995.1 uncultured Coxiellaceae bacterium
GCTAATAAATGTGTAAACCCTTCCACCCAAATTTTTGCCATTACAAATAAAGCGATAATACACGCCACATAAAAAGAACGAATCCGCAAACGGCGTTTTTGTCGCTGGCTATCCAGCTTTTTGCTTAACAAAATGGTGCTGACAATGTAAGTGACCATAATCACGGCGACTGCAATCAATGAGCTAATAACATTGTTATAAAGCTCGTGGGTAAGTGGATACGACATAAAAAAGCTCCGGCGGCAAGTTGAGATGACTATTTTAGAGAGATAAATACACCGAAATTTACATTTGGTCAATCTTGAAGCAGAGGGGGTTGTAAATCAAGGTGTTAGGGTGGCTCTTATCACATACAAATGCCAAAGCTTTTAAAAACAGCTACAAACTAGAATTGTTCCTGACCGACTACTGAGATATTTAAATGCAAGACATTACAAAGTTCCGACACCTCTACAACACACACCATAGCACCAAAAGCCATAGCAAGAGTAATGCAGCTATATTATGATGTTGCCAGCAAGAACAAAAAAGAGTAGCAACAATGACCGAATGTCGCCACCACAAAAATGTCTTCAAAAAGCCATCGATAGGAATTCTAAAACCACTTATAGCCAAAACTAGAAGAGCCGCCAAAGCCAGCGGAGTAACTAAAGGCTCTGTTAAAGCTGCGATCAAATCTATCCGTAAAAAAAGTCAGAAGTGGGCCGTCACGGGCTCGAACCGTGGACCCGCTGATTAAGAGTCAGCTGCTCTACCAACTGAGCTAACGGCCCTAAGTAAACTGGGGTGGACGATGGGATTTGAACCCACGACAACCGGGATCACAACCCGGGGCTCTACCCCTGAGCTACGCCCACCATAACTGATGACACCCTGCGGCCAATCAAATGGCGCGCCTGGCAGGATTCGAACCTGCTACCCTCGGCTTAGAAGGCCGATGCTCTATCCGAATGAGCTACAGGCGCAGATCAAGCATTGACTGGTCGGGGTAGAGGGATTCGAACCCCCGACATCCTGCTCCCAAAGCAGGCGCGCTACCAGACTGCGCTATACCCCGTCAATCGTAAAATTGAAACACGGATAATACTTGGCAAGACCAAGGTCGTCAATTATAAATCAGCAAATTATCAAGGCAATGGATCAAAATTTGGGCTATTTTAGCGCCTTAATCGCTATTCTGTTAATTATTGCGCAACCACCCGCGTACCAAAAATCTGCCCGTTATAGTATATTGTGGCGATTATTTAGATAACCGACCTGAGGGACTTTATGCAGCAATTACAAACGGCTATTGAAGCCGCCTTTAACCAACGTGATCAACTCTCCAATATCAACCCACCTGCCGACATTCTTGACGCCATTCAACAAACCATCCACTTACTCGACCAAGGCCAATTACGTATTGCTGAAAAACAAAACGGCCAATGGATTATTAATGAATGGGCAAAAAAAGCGGTCTTATTAATGTTTAAAACACAAGCGAACGTAGCGATGCCCGCCGGTTATACGCAATTCTTTGACAAAGTCCCCTTAAAGTTTGCTGACTACGATCAACAAGCATTAGACCAAGCCGGTGTACGTGTTGTGCCACCAGCCGTGGTGCGCAAAGGAGCTTACGTTGCGCCAAACACAGTCTTAATGCCAAGTTATATTAATATCGGTGCCTATGTAGATTCCGGCACTCTCGTCGACACTTGGGCAACCGTTGGTTCTTGCGCGCAAATTGGTAAAAATGTGCATATCTCTGGCGGCGCAGGCATTGGCGGAGTTTTAGAACCGCTACAAGCCAACCCAACCATTATTGAAGACAACTGCTTTATTGGCGCACGTTCGGAAATTGTAGAAGGCGTTATTGTTGAAGAAGGTGCTGTGATTTCGATGGGCGTATTTATCGGTCAAAGCACACCTATCTACAACCGCCATACTCAAGAAATTATTTACGGCCGCGTTCCTGCAGGCTCTGTTGTGATCCCAGGAACCCTACCCTCACAAGATGGCACTTACGGCCGCTACTGCGCCATCATCATGAAACAAGTCGATGCAAAAACTCGCCGCAAAGTTTCCATTAACGAATTACTACGAGGTGAATAATGCCAAGCACATCAGAAACTCTGCAACTTGCCGAAGCCTTAATTAACCGCGCATCCATTACTCCAAACGATAATGGTTGCCAAGATATTATTCTCGACTATTTAAAACCGCTTGGTTTTTCATTCGAAAGAATTAACTCCAATGGCGTTAGCAATGTATGGGCGCGCTTTGGTGATAAACAACCACTAATTGTTTTTTGCGGCCATACCGATGTGGTACCTCCTGGCAACGAGCGCAAGTGGCGCAACAACCCTTTTACTGCCAGCATTGAAGATGGCTATTTATATGGACGCGGCGCTGCGGATATGAAGGGCGCACTGGCTGCCATGGTAATTGGTTGCAAACGTTTTATTAGCGAACATCCTAACTTTGATGGTTCAATTGGCTTTATGATCACCAGTGATGAAGAAGGTGATGCTACCGATGGCACTAAAAAAATCGTCGAATATATTAAAGATAACCAAATTCACATTGACGGTTGTTTAATTGGCGAAGCAAGCTCCAATGAGCAATTGGGTGATGGCATTAAAGTTGGTCGTCGCGGATCCTTGCATGGCGAACTACAAGTCATCGGTAAACAAGGCCATATCGCCTATCCTCAATTAGCCGACAACCCCATCCATCGCAGCTTTAAAGCACTTGATCACTTAACCCATACAGAATGGGATCAAGGTAACGAATTTTTCACCCCAACTTCGCTGCAAGTTTATACCATCAACGCCGACACAGGCGCCTCCAACGTTATTCCCGGCTCACTCACCGCGCGATTTAATTTTCGTTTTTCACCTGCCTCCACTGCCGAACAATTAAAAGAACGCGTACATAAAGTATTTGATGATCACGAATTAAAATACAAAATTCATTGGAATTTAATGAGTGAACCTTTTCTTAGCCCACGCGGTAAACTGGTAGCAGCTACCACCGATGCAATTCAATCACTCTGCAAAATTGAAACCAATCCCAACACAACAGGCGGCACATCAGACGGACGCTTTATCGCGCAACTAGGTTGTGAAATTGTCGAGCTAGGGGTTGTTAATAAATGCATTCACCAAGTGAATGAGCACGTTAAAATTGCAGACTTAGAACAGTTAACGTCACTGTATCAAGATATTTTGCGCAGGGTGTTTAATTAAAGGAGTAACTTTCTTCATCGCTACTAGATTGCACAACTGCACTGGAGCTTGCTGCAGGCTCTACTTCAAGCTTGGCTCGCTTGCTGCAGCCACCAAACAAGTGACTGGAATATTTAAGCCCTAACAAAAGCCCTGCTGAATCATCATCACTTGTTTCAGGATTTGATACCTCACTTTCAGACGACGCCCCTTCAAGTCGCTTATAAGCCTGAGCCGTTTTATAGTCACCAAGCTGCCTTAAAAGAAATTCGCGAAACCTTTGACTACCAAATAGATTGGGAATAGCTTCCATGCACATTTCAAGATTGTCTACCTCATCTTCCTCAATACAAGCAATTAAATCCTCAATGCACAATCTTAATGGACGGCTATCATAACCTGTAGGATTAATTAACGTCACATTGGTTAATGCCTCTAAATCGATTTGATACGCACCATAAAAGTTAAATTCCATAGTATCTGAAATTTTTTTACCTGCTTCTGTTAAAAAACCAACTAAAGCAGTATCGTCCATTTTTTCCAGAGTGCTATAAATATTATTGACATATTGAACTGCTTTTTCACTCTCCAGCTCTTTTATCGCAACTACATTATCTAGGTACTTAAAAAAAGTCATTGTGAGGATTTGATGAATATCTTTTACGTTATAAAAAATCAACTCAAAGCAGGGAATAGCTGCATAAAAGTTATCTTCAAAATAACAATAAGCCAAATCAAACGCTGGTTCAGCTGGAAAATGCACTTCAAGTTCTTTATGCGATTGCGCATAATTAATTTGGATTTGTTGAGTTTCAGATAGTTTAATCGTTCTTTTTTTGCCATTCACAAAACCAAAATCAATTTGTTTGAAAAAAGCATTCGGACAATCACGCATTTTTTCAAGATTCATGCTTAGCATCACTTCTTCCAGGTCGCGACCTTTACTATCGATATCAAACGCACCAAAACAAATCACATTACCATCACCCTGCAAAACATCGCACTTATCTAAGACCCTTGGTAAAAATTCAATATTGTTATCTTCAAGGGTTTGGCGACCATATAAGCACTCAATAGCAGACTCTAAGTATTTATGGCTAGTGATATGATGAATTTCCTCAAATAGCTTTACCTGCTTAACCAGTTTTAGTATGCGTTGCGCCAACTGACTAGAACATTTTTGCGGTTGATAAATTTCAGATTGACGATTATAAAAACCAGGGAATCCATTGGGCCCATTACCCACAAACTGCTTGAACTCGATTGCTTTTTTTGACATGTCTACATGACGCCAAACATGCTGCTCTAAAAATGGATTTTTAGCGACCTGATTTGCTTGTAACCATTCCAGCAGGATATTGGAACGCAACTTAATACGGTCTCTCTCATTTTGAATTCGCTGATGCTTTCTGATATGCCCTTGTAGAATCTTCGCTGCTGCTTCCGTGCTAAGCTGATTTTCATTTTTCATAAAATGCCTAGCAATAAGTATAAAATATTAGCTATTATCGCCATAATACCCACCACTTGTAAAGCACTACACGGGCATGAAGCACAAGACCTAAAAACAAACTTGAAATGTACATCTAATTTAATATTGCTTTAAGTTTTGCGCGATATACTGTCACCTATTGCGAACTTGGCTGAAATGCGCATATTGGTCATTATTGATCTGTGTTAAGATGCCAGTTTTTTTGAGCCGGGTGGCTTGCGCTCATTGCGTAAAGCTACTTTCTGGTTTAAGCTGTTGCACCTTTGCAAATCAATGATTTGGAGAGGTGCCTGAGCGGTCGAAAGGGCACGCCTGGAAAGCGTGTGTACGGTAACCCGTACCGAGGGTTCGAATCCCTCTCTCTCCGCCATTGTTAAGATTCCTTATTAATTCAGGGACTTTAACAATGGTGATAGCGACAAGCTATGACTAAACGGTTTGGTGACCACGTTGGTCCCTTCGCAACGATACATTGTAAACTCCGCCAGGCCCGGAAGGGAGCAACGGTAGCAGTGGACTCGGGTGCCGAAGTGCGGCTGATGTGGTTGCCATCTTCTTTATATATAAGGTAGATATTGGTATTAGAGAAATGAGTCATCAAGTACTAGCACGCAAATGGCGACCCCGGCACTTTAATGATGTCGTTGGACAGCCACATGTTGTGCAAGCACTGAGTAATGCACTCAACCAACAACACCTGCATCACGCCTATCTCTTCACCGGCACTCGCGGTGTCGGCAAAACCACCATCGCTCGTATTATTGCAAAATGTTTAAACTGTGAAACTGGCATTAGCGCCAACCCTTGTGGTGAATGCAGCCATTGCCAAGAAATTGACGGTGGTCGTTTCCCAGATTTGTTTGAAGTCGATGCGGCATCACGCACCAAAGTTGAAGACACGCGGGAACTCTTGGATAACGTACAATATGCACCGACCAAGGGGCGCTATAAAGTGTATTTGATCGACGAAGTGCATATGTTATCCGGACATAGTTTTAATGC